>CAILLX010000001.1 GCA_903835185.1 uncultured bacterium
CCGGACCAAATATTCAACAGCAAAACAACAAAATTAAATCCCAAAAAAATCAACAAAACAAAACAAGCAGCATGATACACTCAGTTCAAATCCGCACCAAGACAGGGATTGCCAATTTCAACTAAAAACGGGACAACCCCGCCGCAATTGAGCCTGTGCGAATAACAAGCAACTCTGTCCATGCAAACAGAAAAGCGATCAGGTGTCCGTAGGCCCGACGAAGGAAGGCATAATCTCCGCCAGTTTCTGGGTACATTGCAGCGAGTTCCGCGTAGCAGAGCGCACCGGACAAGGAGATTATTCCGCCCAGAAACCACGCGAGAAGAATAAGTCCGCCGAAAGGCAAATACTTCGCTACGTCGCTCGGGACCCTGAAAATGCCAATACCAATGACAATACCAATGCTAATTGCCATTGAATCCCATCTTCCGAGAACTCGCGATTTCTCTTCTCTCACAGTCCTTGGCGTGGCTCCTCTCACAGTACCTCAAGCATACAATTCACGCATGAGACTCCACTCAAGAATCAGTGACACGCCTGGAAGGTCTTAAAGGCTGACACCAACAGCATGATTCCCAGCAACCACAGTAATGCATTGGTAGGCACCAATCCCAGCAGCATCCCGCCGAGAACTGCACCCACTATCGAACCGGCAACCATACAGCGAAACAACAGTCGTTCTTCACCCAGCACGCCGAAGGCGTCGGAACGGCTATAGCGGGCAAGGTCCACGAGCATGGTGGGCAGGCTAACCATTAGCGAAAGACTGCCGGCTAACTTGATGTTCAGTCCATACAGAAGAACGATTATGGGAATGAATAACTCACCACCCGCCACGCCCAGCAGTGCCACCACCGCGCCAATACCAAAACCACAAATAACCCCCGCGATGAACCGTACAACATCATTTTGGAACAAAGGAGCAGCACCGAAGTACATCCCGAAGCAAGCTTCGGAGAGCATTAACAGCGCCAAGCCAACTAGCAGGACCATAATGATCCGGTTCAGCCATTGACGCGGCATGGTAAGAGCGTGCCCTGCGGCAAGCCAGGCACCAATGAGGCTGCCTGCCAGGAGGTTGAACGGCACGTCCAGATGCTGAGCTAGTTGGTTCGGAGGAATTGCTCCGGCGCGGAAAACCAGCGCGGTGATGATGACGAACAGGCTCACGCACCTATTGAAGATGATCGCCTTCAGTGTCGGAACACCAAACAACCCTACCAGTACAGGGAGGCGAAACTCGCCCCCGCCCACACCAACAAGTCCGCCCAGTGCACCGATCAAAGTCCCCGCCACGAAACCCTTCCCACCACGATTCTTGTTTGTGCTCATTGCGCCCTTTGTGTCATGGACTAGTCGACCATTGCATCAGACCGTTTTTGCTTCCCTATTGTACGGGAAGCGAACTATTTTCTAAGAACAACGGCTCCATCACGATAACTGATTCTCCGGTCAATTTGTCAGGGTGTGGTGTCAAGGGTTCGCCGCCGAGCAAACGGACTATCACCCTTTGATGGTCCAAACACACGCTTCTTCCTGGGCATTGTCAATACGGGTCGGTCCATCATATGTTCAGCGAAGTACGATTGCATGCAAGAACTGCAGGTTAACACAACTCATTTCAAGTATGTGATCCAGTCCCTGATGCTCCGTAGCCCCAGTTCATTTCAACCAGAACCTGCAACGGGACCGTATAACGGGTAGTCTGCCACTGACCGCCAAAACTGATCGGCAAGATCTGATTGCCAATGTTTTGAATCCGGACGGTGATTCCAGATGGGATGCACCGGTTCTTTTCACAATACTTGCGCGGCACGTCGTAACCAACATTCAGTCCAACCAGGGTCACGACAGGCGTCCTGGCTGGATGTGCCCCGACAAGAGTCAGGCTACGCATGTCCGGGGTACCGGTCATGCATGTCAAATAGGAATATGCCCAGAGATTGCTCTTTGCCCTGTAACCAAGCGCTGCTTGCAGCACTTCCCGGCGATCAGGCACGGCGTACTTCCCCAGGCTCATTAAGCTCGTGGTTCCAATGTCATACAGTCCTCCGATGATTCTACGGTTGCCGGTGAGCCGGGCTACAGTGACCGTGTTGGAGACAAATCCGCTCCATCCCGAACCTTCACGCGACGGTTTGAGGTCCATCCGCACCTCGACTCCATAATCGTCAAGCCCGGGGAGGTTCACACGCTGCATCAGCAATGTGTTGTCTACCGGCATCTGAAATCTGTAATTGGACAGCTTCTTGTAATACAGATTTGTCCGGCAGGCGAAACGGGGACCGACTTGCCGCTCTATGCTGGCATCGACCAGTTGCCCTCGCGTGGCGCGCAGCGGCCGCAAGCTGCCATTGAAAATGCCATTTACGGTACCGCTGGTAATGGAGAACGGACGGACAAAAGAATCGACGGTCGGCGGAGAGAAGATTTGAGAATATGCTCCGCGAATCACGGTGTCTTTGTTCAGCAAAAACGCTCCTCCATAACGGCCGCTGACCTGCGCGTCGCAGACGCTCTGCTTTTGAAAGGGACGTATCGAGAACCTGGGCGTGCCGGGGACGGCTGCAATGGCCTCTGCCAGCGTCATGGTGTTGCCGAATACTCCGTAATAGATATCCGTGCGGACGCCGGCGTCGAGGGTCAACCGCTTGAGGATGCCGGTAGTGGGTTTCCAGGAGTCCTGAAGATAGACGCTCTGCAACCAGCGAAAGCCACGGAATTTGCCGATGTCCCCTTGCATTTGCGGTGCGCCCATCAGAGCACCGGTGAATGGGCTGATGGGCGCGCCATACGGTATGATCGGTATTGCCGAGGCGGCGGTGTTGGCGGCAGCTGTTGCGGCAGTGCTGGCGGCGGTGTTGGCGGCTGACTTGGGTCTCCTGGCGGCGATGGCGGCCGCATAAGCCTTCTGGTATGAGGCTGCATAAGCCTTCTGGTACGCGGACTGCCGTTGCGCCAGCGCCGTATAAGTTGTCACCTTGGGATTGGCGTTGAAGTATAGTTCTTGAATACTGGTGTTGACCGGCCTCAACTCGGTCAGAATCCCGGCTTTTAGGTGATGTGTGGCAAAAGCGGTTTTCGATACGTCTCCCTGAATCCCGGTAATAAAGTTGAGCCTTTTCGCTTGCGGCGATACAGACCAGAGTTTTCCTCCTCCATAAGAAGGTGCCGTAGGGTCGAACGCATTTGTGCTGTGCACCCGCTCGGAATAAAAGGCGTTCAGATAATGCAGATTGGCTTCGTCCAGCCATTTCTCGAACCGATGTTTGTAGCTGAGTATGAGATAGTTCTGCCTGGTAAACATGTTCTGGGTGAAGCCGCAAGCCTGCGTAACGCCCGAAGTCGGGAGCTGCATGTTTGTCGAGTTCAAACCGACCGATAATCTTACGGTGTCTTTCTCGGTGGCGCGAAACTCGACGTTAGTTAGATAGTTCATGTCCAGGCGGGTATCTCGGACAAAGTGCGTTTTGGGTGGCGTAAAACCGAGCGTGTTGGCGACGGCCGCGCCGGCTGATTCGACGCGGAGGCGATTGAGAATGCTTTGGGGATTCAGGCTCAGCGGTGTGCTGACGTAATAGTTGAGGTTCCCGGCAAGCGGACCGCCCAACTGACCGCCCCATCTGGCGACCGGTTTGTCCGGGATCGAGCGAGACTTCATGTGCACGACGGCACCCAGCGGACCGCCGCCGTCCTCGGCCTGGTAGCCGCCTATATCAACACCTACCGACTGCAGCGACCATGGTGTGGCAAACTGTCCTGGTGCCATCACTCCCGGTGCTTCCGGCAACACCACTCCATCGATCATATAGTTGAGTGAGTTGACCTCACCGCGCGGAACCGGGCATGTCATGGGGCAGATTCCCATGCCGGGAGTGCTGTAGACCACGTCGCGCAGGCTGTTGCCCGATTTGTAGTCATTCAGGAACTTGCGATCCAGATTTGTGGTGCTGCCGATGTTCTCCGGGTGAATCAGCGTCCGCTTACCGGTGATACGCAAAACATCCGAGGACTCAACCGTTTCCATCGCAAAAGCATATGGTGGGGGTGCCTCGGCTCCAACAGCGATCGGCTTTGATCTGCAGAACATTCCCTCGGCTTTCGCCGTAAGAGTCCACTCTCCCGCCGGCACTTTGTCGAACGAGAAGTTGCCGGAAGAATCGGTGAGCGTGTGCAGGCGGTTACTAGCCTTTGAGCCAACAAGAGTCACGGTTGCGCCAGACACCGGCGTACCGGCATAGGTTACAGTGCCTCTGACCGGCTGCAGCGACGGTTTGAGCGACGTTTTTGGGGTATCAAGCTGGGTGCTTACCGCAGATTTTGCCGGTGGGGCATTCCCCTGCCCGTTGCTGTCCGGTTGCGAGTCGGCAGCAGTTGCCGGACCACAACATAAAAGAACGGCACAAGCGGCAACGATTGCAGCAAAGCGAAAAGCAGTTTGTGTAAGCAACATGGTGCCATGTCCTCCCCCCTCATCAGGTCGTAAGCATAGCCGCCGATGTGAGGACCAGCAACCTATCCCCGGGGAGGGGATGGGTTGCTGGATCATGATTACTTTCTTCAAGCTTTACTTGGGTTAAAGAAAAACGGTATGAAGGCAAGCAAGAGTGTCTGATATCCTATGTTCGTTTAGTTTAGTTTAGTTTCCTTCGTTTGAAAACAGCCAAACTCAAGGTAAACCCATCAGCCATGCGCTCGAATGGATATCAATTCGTCGACAGCATGCTCTAATTTTTTATCTACATTGGAGCTGGTGCTGGGTGATCAGTGTCAGGTCAACCCTGTTCCTTGGTTGTGATATACAAATTATTATCTGCAATCCGTCTTTCAAACAAGTTCTCGACCAACCAATCAACCGCACCTTTTCAAAGAGACGGGCTAAAATATCCGCGCTCGTATATTTCCTCCTCACGCACGTGTTGGCAGTCTGTCGCCTCCGGCTCGGTTCAACACGACATGGAAGGGATGGTTTCAGATTTAAACTGTCGTTGGTGCTAGACACATTGCGCAGCTGAGCATTTCCGCCAACGACAATTTCGCAGGTCTGACGGAGGAACAACAAGATGATCAAGCTGCTGATTGCCATTGATTGCGACGAGTGCGGTCTTGGTGATACATACTCAAGTGAAGATACTGATCTGGTACAGTGGCAAACAGTAGCCTGTGACCTGACGCATGAAGCTGCTGTAGCCGGTGGCTGGACTGTCCGGGACAATCGATTCTACTGCCCTGATTGCTGGTCGCTTGGGCGTCCATCGCACCACTCTGAGAACGATCCGAAATCACCGTGTTCCCAAGCGGCAAATTTAAACTGTCGCGACCGGCAAAAAGGCACGACGCCAGACACTATGCGACACCCCGGCCAAAAACCTTGAGATTGGCCGGCCAAAAACGATGAGATTATGCACATGTCACTGCACAGCTGATATTTCGCGGCTTCTCGCTATTGCTGGATTCGGAACCTCAGCTGCCTGGCGAGGATGAAGTGGCATGCGCGATTCGACTCTTCGAAAGGTTGATGATTAACTATCCGAGAGCTTTTGATGTTGTCGTTGCGGACGAGCTGTACGCTAAATCCAACTTCTTCAATGTCATTCTCGAACACAAAAAAGATGTGATGGCCGTGCTAAAAGACGATCGCCGGGATATCTTAAAAGACGTCGATGGCTTTTTCACAGGTAAGGCACCAACATATGTATTTCACCACAATGGCACCGAGATAAAGTGTTGGGATGCATCAGGCTTTCTGTCGTGGCCACAGGTGAAAGAACCTGTCAGGGTCATCAGAACCCAGGAGACTAAAGCTCCGGTATGCCGCCAGCTGGATGGCAAACTTCATGACCAGCCTGTGTCGTCCTGGACATGGGTAACTACCCTCTCAACGCTGCGCGCTCCCACGCAAACAGCCGTTGCAATCGGGCATGCTCGCTGGAACATAGATAATAATGGGTTTAATGAATCTGCCAACCATTATTTTTCCGATCATGTGTATCGGCCCGAGCCGACAGCCATGCTCAACTTCTGGCTGCTATGTATCATGGCATACAACTTTTTTCACTGCTTTTACCTGCGAAACCTGAAACCGGCCGTCCGTGCTGCCTTCACAATGTTGCATGTGTCCCGCCAAGTGCAAGCAGAACTATACTGCTGCTCGGGTCTCATCGAGCAACCACCTTAGCGTACACAGGGACTCCCTTCGTTCATTGCAGCTCCAATCTGTCCTCTGGAAAGAGTGATAGCTGTCCCAGTGCGGCTGTCACCCTGTTCGGAGGTATTTTATCCATCAGAACGGCTCACTTTAGCTCCAAATTGTGCCCTTCTTGTGTCCCAAAGGAATCCGCCTCGATGCCAAGCGCCCTTGTCCAGACCTTGTTGAGAATGGTTGCGGAACCGCTGTTGCTCTGGCGTCCGAATATCTAATGTTTGGTGTATGCTGCGGGGTTGGATGTTCATCAGCTCCTGATCTAGCGCTCTTCTGGGAATCCCTTATCGTGCCAACTCCTGATTCCACCCGCCATGGAGCGAACGTTAGTGTAGCCCATCTCCTGTAGGTTTTGTACAGCCAGCTTGGAGCGATAACCGCAGACACAGTAAAGCACAATGACTGCTTTGCGGTTGGGTATACTCGTGGTTGCTTTGCTTCCCAGAATGTCGCGAGGGATGTGGATTGCTCCCTTGCAGTGTCCGTCGTTCCACTCGCTCTCGTCGCGCACGTCAATTAAATAGAATCGCTTTCTGCGGGACTGCAAATTTAGCACTTCTTCAGGAGTAATCTCCTTGACAGCAGCGTTAGCTTCGGCAAGTAGGACTGGAAACGGAAGGACGCGTGTCATGCCACCAGATTCCATTCCAGGGCTCAGTGTTTGTAGATCCTCTGTATATAGAGCTTCCTGCGCATTAGCCGATGGAATCAATGGCGAGAACAGGTTCAGACTTTTCACTGGCGCGATTCGGTTCCACAGCCAGACAAACTTATTGTGAGTGAGGATAGGCAACATCCCAGTGCCCGGAACGCTGACCAGACACACCAGGCTCAGAAGTAACCATATCAATAGAGGCAAGAATTTGTTCATGGTGATGCTTGTGTCAACAATCTTCTAGATAACCGATATCGCGCAAGTCATTTATTCCCCAGAGTAACCCATATCCACACGAATTCTGTCATGTTTAATGCTCGGCATTTTTTACAAGCACCACTATCTCATGATAATGATCAGAACAATGAGCCATCGGTGAAAACTCCTTGCCGGAAAGAAATGCTTCGGCTGACTTTAGAGTGACTCCGCTTACCGGGTGTTCACATCCCTCTTCGTGTAGAACCCGTTTTACAAGCTCAAACCCTTGCGCTGAGAAGTCAGCTAGCAGCAATGTTCCAGCTGGTTTCAACACTCTGGACACTTCCTCCAGGACTGGGATTGGATCTGCCAAATGGTGAAGCATATCCATCATGGTGGCGCACCCGAAGTAACTGTCAGGAAATCGCAAGGTGGATGCATCACTACAAACAAAGCGGATCTGATCCTGGAGTCCACACTCTTCAGTCAAAAGAGCAGCCAGAGATTGTTCGCCAGCATCGATGTCCACCGAAACCACGTCTAATCCTTGACTGGCCAGCGCCATAGCTGTGATTCCTCTTCCTGTGCCGATATCGAGTGCAGGACCAGACAACGGTCCTGCTGCCGTAGTAACGAACGCTGCCGCGGCGAATTGGTCAAAACCCAAACGCAGGTATTGGGCCGTTCGAGCATCAAAAGCAGCTTGTCGTTCACACAACTCGGTCAATTCCATCATGATAACTCCTGTATCTATCTGGTTCCCATGAACCATACTACCCTCCAAGTAGTATCTTACTTACAGATCGGTGGGACCCTCCGTTCATGAGCTGGGAGTTCCTTTTAATACTGGCAGCAGGATCAGTCACTGACACCCCTGCCCATGTTCATGTCTGTGATGGGCGCAGGTTTCGCCTGGAGACATCGGCAAAAGTAAGCCATTTCGGAGTGCTGCTAGCGTTGCCTCCACCGTAAGCTCATTGCACTGTAGCGCCTGGATCCCTGCGGACTGGAGTTTACCTATGGCTCCGGCTCCAATGTTTTGTACGGCAACAGCATCGAGCTGCTCATCTTGAAGGGACTGGAGTGGGGCACACATTCCGTGCCCATGGTGGCGGTTCGCATTAGGCAGTGCCTTGCAGGTCTTGGACTCAGTATCAACAATCATGAAAAACGGGGCTGAACCAAAGTGTTCGCTGACACCGCTCTTGATACCATTGTCTTCGTTTACCGGAATGCAGATTCTCATATTTTTCTCCTGTTTGCGTCTACCAAAATAACAGAACTACTCAACCGCACTAACTCAACTAGAATCCTGCCGATCGAGAAGCAGCATTGCACGGGACTTCCCAGCTGATAATCATTCATAGTGAGTCTCATTGTTTCGAGGATTTTTCTGAATCAAGGAAGTAGCGCGCTTCTTCTGGCGATATAACTAGATCCTTAACTCGTTCAAAAGAGACCTTTTCATCGGCAACTGCCTGCACAATCTCATTCCATTGAGCGCACCGAGCGTCGTATATGACTACGCCATAATGATTCGGCGGAAATTGCCAAACGGAAGCTTTCTTAACACCAGAGACATTTTTCATCTTTGTTGCCACACGTCGCAGACAAATTGGACAGTCCGTTCCGACGACCAGGAATTCAACACGATGGTAAGAAGCTGTTCTACTCTTGTCTTTCGGTTGGTCAACCGCTGGAGCTGCCGTTGCCGACAGGCGGTCTGCGCAAGCGTAGCAGAGCAAAACTGTGCACAAGAAAAGGGCTAATCTGTGGTTCACTTCAGTGCCTCCTATCTATTCATGTTTGTGCGCCAGTGAAGGTACGCAACCAGTGAGTCAATCTGGTCGTTTGTCAGAGGTCCTCCTACCTGTTTGAGAAAACCAGGCATAGACAGATGTGACTTGCTTCCATGCGCTATTACTTCTCGTATGTAGGCGGCAACTAGCTTGTGGTCGTAATTGAAACGAACAAGAGATGGAGCTTCGCCACCATCTGCACGAAAACCATGACACATCGCACAATCTGCAATATAAAGATCTTCTCCCGTCTTCCCGATACCCTGTTGGACATGGCAGGTGGCGCATTTCCCAACAAAGATCTTCCCCCGACTGCCGGACGACATTCCTGCATGCGGGTCAACATTGGCGGCAACAAAAATCTTTGACTGTGGATGTGCCGGATCATTCGATATGACGAGCAGTTCCTTGTTTATGCGTCCCTGTTTCATGGTGGTATCCATGATCACTTCGAGATTGACAGAGCCGCCGCCTGGGACAGAATTCAGCTTAAGGTTGGCTGTTGTACAGTCACATGTTGATTTAGCTTCCTTGATCAATAGTGCCTGTCCACCCTTGTTAAGGATTCGGAATACGTGGCTAACCTTAATGCCCTCGGCAACATTGCCAAAATCATGACGGCTCTCGCTGAAATCAATCTGTGGCGGTCGGGCTCGCTGCTGGTAATCCCAAGCCGCAATAGCGGCAGAAACGAGTACCAGTCCGGCAACAAGTATGCCTGCCAGTTTGCTGTAACGCCATTTCCATTGACTTGGATTCACTCTACCCCATCAACGCAGTTAACCTGCCCCGCACTTGCTAATGCACATGCCTTTCGCGCAAGGATCAGCATCTTTTGTGATACCAGCTAGGAAACATGTAATCTCCAGTCGATCATGCACACCCGACGCTTGTTGTGCCCCGTTCATGTTTTTCATGCCTTCCCCTGTGAACTATCAGCAAGCACTTTTCGCATGCCTTTGCCGTGTCTATCAACTCAGTCTAATGTGACACTTGCATTGCTTTTGGCACCCATTACCATGACAGCTTACACAGCTGACTGGTCCTTCTGGAGCGCTCTCCCACTCAACATCGCAGACGCGACAGCTAGAGCTCCGCCAGTCGCCAGTGCAGACAGGTCCACCCTCGATCTTGAGTACCAGTCCAGAGACGAGTGCCCTGGCAACTTTTCGACGGGCAGACTCCAGCACTCGACCGAATGTGGATCGAGACACATTCATGCGTTGTGCCGCCTGCTCCTGGTAAAGCCCGTCGAAATCAGACAGCCTGATTGCTTCAAACTCATCAAGAGCAACGACGACCTCTTCCGATTCACACATGGGTCCATCAACCGGTTTAAACACCGAGGCACATGGCTTTCCTGAGACGCGCCGGCAACAATGTGGCCTTGACACAATTACACCTCCAATATAATTATGAGCATATGCCCAAAACTGTCAAGTCCCTCCCAAAGGCAACAATCGACGACCGATAACATTCAGTCCGTGCTCTGCCACACATTTGCTCGCAGTGTCCGCTTGGCAAGGTGTAAAAGTGTTACCAGAGAGAATTGCAAGCCGTTACCGGGATAGTCTTCTGGCTCTTGTCGGTAATTTGCATAGACCGCTGTACCTAAAGGGTACTTTCGCGAGTCAGCTCGGTGGATATAGTGAATGTGACAGGAGCGTTAAGCCCGCTTACGCTTGTAGGGAAGGGAATTGTCAGGAAAGGCATGACTGTTATTGTGGTGGCAACTTTCACAGTGGGTGGGGTAGCTTTGTTGTTGGGTGTTGTTCCGGAATTGATGTTTTGAATCTTCAAGAAGCTGGCTAAACCTGTTGCCCGAATCTTGCGCGTTTCTGAATCTGCAGTAGCCTGCCATTCGGACTGTCTGCTCCGTGAAACCTCGTTGCTTATTTTGTAATTGATATACCAGCAGAGACCATAAGACATCGAAAGCCCTAGCAGGTCGAGCAACGGGAACAAAATAACAATAAACAAAACAAACAAGGCCGGTCCAAATTCGGATATTGCTGAACCTCTAACATTTTGTCTTTGCGTCATAAAGTGCACCCCGAGTATTCCTGATTCTGTTCTCGATAAGCCGGACCGTCTGCCGTCGGCACAGGCGCCGAGTTTAGTCCGGCTCACATAGTGTAGGAGCTTGCGACGTCCTTACTGTACCTGCCAGGTCGGAGGGGACAAAGATTGGTGCTACAGCAGTTTCTCCATTGTCAACATGTTGATGGAAAGAGAATCTTCCCAGACAGCCGCCGAATGAAGCGCCACATCCAGCTTGCAGGCTTATAGTGTCAGTGGCTACAACCGCTCCACCATTGCATACCTGCGTGAACATGCGGTCGTGAATATTAAAGTCATGACCGGCATTGACCACTTTCCAAAGAAGGTTGTAACTTCTCCCAAACTTGTTAATCATACCGTCAAGCGCCAGCCCGGCGCCACTTCGCACCGCATTAGCTACAGCACTGGTAACACCAGAAGGAGGGGTTTTGCTGGCGGTAAGCCTATGTTGTTTGTTCATCGATACAAACAGATAATTCCCCACGTCCAGTTTGAGAGTTCCCCAGAGGTTGTCGATCTCTTGTTGCTGTGCTCCCATTTGCAGGCAACGCTGTTTGAAATAGCTGTAGGCTACATCGACTGGTCTGTGCCCTGGTCCTAAATCGGAGTCATGGACATTTGATGCTGTACCGCTTGAACTCACTACATCCCATCTATACTTTGTTGTCTCTGATGAACTGAGTTGCGATATGCCTGTGACCTGGTTGAATATCCCAGGTAAATCAAGCATCTTGGTTATCCTGCCTATGCGGTCCTTGTTTATATAACTGGTACCGGAACAGCAATACTGCTGTCCGAACTGGTCGCAAGTGCTGGCATAAGTCCCATTGTTGTATACTCCGAGCGTACCCCAGGGAAACTCTTGTGATGGGTTCGTAATTGGGCTGGCATTGGTTTCATACTGCCCTAAGCCAGCATCAATGCTGTTGCTACCAGATAGATTCAGTGTAGTTGAACCGCCTGACCAGGCACCGGTCCACATAGCATATACTTTATTCTTGGCGATGGCCACTGCATCCAGACCGGAGATGGATGTGGAGGTGGATTTCTGCCCCCCTGGGTGATATGTCTGATTGAAAGTGTTCACCTTACCTGAGCATTCTGCATCTGAGTTTGCATTAACAGTATCACTATTATTATCGGTGCAAACGAGCAGACCCTGTGTAGGTGCTTTCAAGGAGAGAACGTCCCTTAGAGTTGCCTGCCCTCCATCTGAGTATCTATAGATGCCCTGGAGCGATCCTGTAAAAGAACCGCCATCGCCACCACCGCCACCACCACCACCTCCTCCGCCACCACCACCACCTCCTCCACCACCACCACCACCACCTCCTCCGCCACCACCACCACCTCCTCCACCACCACCTCCGCCACCACCACCACCACCATCCACCCATCCCATTATAGGAATCAGACTTCCCTGGTTGGTAGAGTAGAGCTTGGGTCCATCAGCATCTTTAAGCACAGAGATACCAGGAGGACCCAGTTCAGCGCACCACACATTATTGCAGGCTCCCGGAAGCGGTCCTGTGTATTTCCCGTCGGGAAGGTTATCGAAGACAAGGTAACCTGACTGGAGGTCAAGTGCGGGATACTGGCTTGTACCTACTGTGGACGGTGAGCCAACGGCAAGAGAGCTGTTGCTCTTCTTCATAACAATAGTTGCTCGATTGAGAAAGCTATTGGGTGGGACTGTGACTGTCCCAGCTCCAGGAGCCACCTTGCTTCTATTAAACTCGTCCATCGATCGCAGTCCCGGGTTTTGATCCGGATAAACTGTCACAAAGAAGAACGGGCACTGGGTTCCAAAAAAGCCCTTCACATACGCTGGCATGTAACCCTGGATAAATCCATTGGCGTTTGTCGGTAGCGTAACCTGGATGCGGTTTGCACTTTGATTCGCAGGAAAAAAAGGCAGCATTTTTTGAATCAAGCTTGCCGGTACATTACTTGAGTCTCCCTGTCCTAGATATCCAACTTCAAAGCTTTGCCAGGTAATCTGCTGTCCCTCATCACTATTGGCAGAACGAGTGGCATTGCTCAGTGCTGCCGAGTTAAATACAGCGGTAGGCCATGCTCCTGAAGGAACATCAGCACCGTTCCCTTGAATTTTGACTGGCGAAGCTCCCTGAGCCTGGGGGCTTAACGCCGAGGCAAGCTGAGCGCCAATACTGTTCCGGGGATCGCCTTCGATGCGCATCCAGACCTGTTTAGCCAGGGTAAGCGCTGGCGTGTTGCCATCAGCCGTAGCATTTGCTGCTACAATCATGCCCCAGGCCACAACCTTATTAAAGCTGAGCAAATTCACCTGATCGCTGCCATTGAGAACAAAGTTCTTAATGGCACTATCAATAGCACCGGAAGTAGGATTGTTTGGATCGAGAGTAACTGAGGGAGCCACAACTGCAATTTTGGCTACATTTAAACTGCCTGCGTCAGCAGCAGATTCAGTTTGCCTGCCTCCGCCCAACATCTGAAAGAGGTAGAACGCAAAGGCACCTAAGGCTATTACGACAAGTGTGCAAGCTATGACCAAGGCCAGTGTGGCGCCAGATGAGCGTACTCTCATGGTTATCCTCCCCCTGTGTAGGCAATTTTTCCCCTTGCGCAATCCACCTATTGTTTCAGTACAGGTCGGTTGGACCCTAGCGTCTCTCGAGTCGTGTCTGTCCGCCCAAGATTACCAGGTTTTAATATTATGCTTTCAGCATCCCTTACGGTCCCTTTTCTGTCAATATGATTTTCGTGCACCCGTTCAGTAATTCCCTGCTTTTCCCGGCGCCCGACTGAAAATCGCGCTTTGGATTATTATTTGCCCCTCATGAGTCGGCGTTAATGATAGACTAAAAGCAATACGACTGGTCTAAACTTTGTGGCACCAGGAAGCACGATCTAATGAGAGCAGTGGAGAACTGCCAGAGAAAAAGAAGACAAGGAGTGTGTACACAAATGGATTCAACCATACTGCCAGGCAGTTCCTTGCTCAGAGAAAAGCCATGGTGCTCGGCGGTGGCGCGGATGGCTCGATACAGATCTCTTGCACAAAGCATGATTGAGCTGGTGGTTGGCTTAACAGTAATGATCCCAGTTTTGCTTTTCCTGCTGGATATTGGATCACTTACTCTTGCCACTGTCATCAATGGTGATCTGGCAAAGCATGCCGCCAGAGCAGCAGCTTCAGCGTCGAATGGTACAGCAGCACAGGCAGCTACAAACAGTACATTGGTTAATTTTGGCACGTCCGGAATAATTACCAGGGCCCAGTTGGCATACTTTGACTACTGGGACCCGACAACCAGGCGTGTCATAGGAGGAGCCGGACTCCCAAGCGGTTTCCCGGCTGCTCAGCCAGGACAGGTCATGGTTGCCACTACTGTTACCGTTAAACTGCCAGTGCAGTTGCCTCTACTGCCTGCTACTCACAATTTTTCGGCTTATTCAGTTCAACCAATTGTGGCAATCAAGACCAACATGCCTTGAAGGTTCTGACTGGACGTATTCCGCAAAAGTCATGCCGATAGCACACGCTTGCTTGCCGGACAAAGCCATGGATGACACAAGAATAAGTCAATTGTGACCAGATGGTTGAGTGCTGGGTGCACCTGATGCACCACGCTCCTTGGACGGTCTCTTGTCAGAAGGCTTTTCTGGTGGCTGCTCTGGTGGCTGTTCGCTGTAGTTAATCGTAAAGTGACACTGATACTGGGGATCAAACCCAGGCTGAGCTGCCCCTGCAATGAGTAAGAGTACTGCGCTACCGTTCTCGGGATGAAAAGCTGTGAGTCTGGTCGGCTTTTTGTAAGTAATGCGATATCCGTATGTTTTCAAGGCTCCTTCGTACCAGTCAATTACCTGTTGTGGTGTCTCAGCGGTCTCATACCGCAAGTGATAAGAAGTTCCTCTTGTTATACCTTCACTGCTTGCTCCACCCAGAAATTTGCAGTACTTACCACTATATTTGGGCAGATGAGGTAGATCTGGCTCCTTAGCAACGTCAGCGGATTTGAGGATGCCGGTAGGTTTCGCAATCTTACTCAGGTCGGGCGGTGCTTGCCCTGCTACCGACAAGTAGGACGGGACAATGCACGCAGTCAGAGTCCAAGCAACGCAAAAAGCAAATCTCTGGTCCAGCTTTCTGTTTTCCATGCCTCACCCCTTTGATTACCCTCACGGCAGCAACAAAACCTTACTCACAGACTAGTACACGAAGCGGTGCTGACTTTAGCCTCGGTGCGCATTAGGTGCCCTGTCATAATTTTCCAGCGTTCTGCTAAACAGTTACAGGGACAATGCCAGGCAGGGCACCATCCGTGACGCTACAATTTCGTTGTGAAAGCCGCCAGATCAAAAATGCCGAAACGGCGCATCAGATTGGCTACCCTCTCATACACAACTTCCAAGCCGCCCTTTCCAAAGAGCTTGTCCTCTTCTTCAAGGAGACGTTCGCTAAGCTCTACATACTGGGCTGCGGTAACAAACCGCTTCACCGGTGGAAACACAATGCCATTTTCCCAGGCTGCATGCCCAAGATACATATTAATAAACTGTCCAATAATGGAAGCAGTCTCTTGCGGCACTTTATTTTTGATGGCAGTACCAAGTCGGTCGGTCAACTGTCTGCTCACCATATGCTGCTTGCGCAGCTCGGCAACTTCACTCGTCATGACGTTCGCTTTGTCAAGCCACTCCATAGCATATTTTTCTTCAGACAGGTCGTTGTGGAACTGCTCCACATACTCTCTAACAAGATCGCGAGTATCAGACAAAGCCGCAAAGTCAGTCTCTTTTTTCTCCTGGAGTTGTTTGGCTGCTGTAGCATAAACAAGCAGGATGCAGAAAACCAACCCGTGTTGCCGTCCAATATTCTCCAGTACTGTTGGGTTGGTAGTCTTGGTCTCAGCAGCAAAAACAGCCCCTCCTGCTGCCATCATAGAGCCCAGCATTGACACCTTGTAAAGCAATTCTCGCCTGGTAATGTCTGCCATCACAAAATTCCTTTTATTGTAATTAGATCCGGCTAACGAAAAGATCCTGAGCTGCTATCTGAACATCATCTACAGCACCAAGAGCGGCCATCGTTTATCGTCGCTTGAACATTGTACATGACGGGTAACCGGACACAGTGATACGAAAACACTCCCAAGCTGCTTGGAATCATGAGTGCAATAGGCAGAAACATTCACTTACTGTAGATTGCAGCTATTGAAGGAGAATCTCCTCATCGGGACCACCGGAGTGAACAAAACCTGCCTGACCCAAACTATTGCTCAGCAAATCGCTGCCAAGGTTCCCCAGGAAAGCAAAAGTCTGACTGGGTGAGCGGTTCACAGTGAACAAAACGCTTTATTCGTTTAGTTGTCAAACGTCCCGGGAGAGGAAATCGTACCGTTGCGGCCGATCACCTGTATAGTGCTTCCGGTCCTGGCTGGGAGGTCAGACAGGTTGGCTGTTGCTCCATCCCTCTGGCACCGTGGTCAGTCCTTTCCAATTGGCTTGCCGGAGTATGAACATCCCGCTCGTCCGAAAAGGGATCTGGCAGCCCGCTCATCTGATGGCGAGAGCGTCTTGCTTGCACCCAGCATGATAACGGTACGGGGCGTTTCAGTTGCCAGCCTGTTGGGGTGTGCAATCTGGTTATCTATCCAACTGCTGAGTGCCATGAGGTCCTCATCGGAGAACTGTCCTTCCTCCAGGATAAGATGCTCCGCACTGCAATCAATAGCAAAAGTTTTGTTCGCTGTCGGCAGCCTTCTAATGAGTCCAGCCGCGCCTTCTGGCTTTACCAGGTGGTCGTGTAGCCCCTGAATAACCAACACAGGAGTGGAGGCTATTTGTCCGGAGTTGTGCGGAGTGCGGTGGATGAATCTTATGAAGGAAAGCGCCTCACCTGGGGACAGCTCCAATTTGTGGGCATCATCTTCCAGCCAGTGCTGCCGGAGGCTGGCACTCGTAGTCGCTTGCTTTATCACGCCCGTGGCAGCAAATCCGACTCTGCAGTTTCTCTGAATTACAAGTCCTACCAACCCTTTCAACGCAGTAGTATTTTGTTTGTATAGCCGCCAGGCTGGAGCCGAGCAGATTAAGCCGGACATGCTGTTTGGGTACAAAGCAGCAGTCCGGATTGCAATACTGCCACCCATTGATTCGCCAACAAGAAAGATTGGACGATCAGGATGCTTGCAATGGATTGAATCCAGCACTGCTCTGACATCTTCCACCGCCTTATTAAGATCCAGCTTTTTCCCTTCAGGCTTGTGAGACCTCGGTCCAAATCCCCTAACGTCTATGGCATAAACTGCAATGCCCTTCTGGGACATTCGCTTGCCGAACTCTTCATATGCCCTTGCACACAAACCAAGTCCATGAATGCACAGGATCTGGGCTTTCGCAGGCACATTTTGATCCACCCATGAAAGCCCATGCGTGTCCCCGACACCACAGCAGGAGCTATGCTGGTCCATCTCAGGGGTGCTTTTGTCGGATGGAGCGTTATGCCATGCTGGACTAACGGTCGGAGCGTCTTCTGCAAGAACGCACGGGGCGGTCGCCAGAATACTCAGCAAGGCAAAAGCAGAGCACAGAACAATAACCACAATGGGAGAGGTCAGCTTTCGCGCAGTGTTCATAGTGTGATTTCTGTCCATGCTTATTTGCAGTTTGTGTTGCTACCTTGCGGACAGGACTGATTGACCGGCTGGGACTTCCTGACTCCGACCTGGTTGACGATCGATTTCCAGGTCAAAAAGCCGCCCGACAGATTCTTCACTGCCAAGCCGTGCTGTTGCAGCAAGCGTGATGCGAAGTAAGAACGTTGTCCGCTCTGACAGTAAGTCACAATGTCCTTGCCGGCAGGAAGATCTGCCAGATGATTGCGCAGTTCAGGAAGTGGAATATGGATGCTCCCTGGAATGAAGCCACGATCGCGTTCCGAACTGCTGCGAACATCAAGCAAGCAGAACTGGCTGGCATCCAAAGATTGCACTTCATCGCACTGTACCTGTTCTGTTAATCCATCAAGGATATTCTTTCCAGCCATTCCAGCCAGGTTGATTGGATCTTTGGCAGAGCCGAATGGTGGTGCATAAGCAAGCTCAAGGTCAGCCAGATCGCGTACAGTCATACCAGCTTTTATGGCCGTTGCAATAACATCGATGCGCTTGTCGACACCTTCCTTGCCCACCACCTGTGCTCCAAGCAAGAGCCCGGTTTTCTTGTGAAACAGCACCTTCATATCCAACCTTTCTGCTCCTGGATAATAACCTGCATGATGGCTCGGGTGAATGTGCACTGCCTCATATGGCAGTGACGCCAACTTCAGCTGCGTCTCGTTTAAACCAGTCGTTGCCACCGCCAGATCAAAGACTCGCAAGATTGCCGTCCCTATAGTGCCGTTATATGTCTCGTTGCCGCCGAAGATGTTGTCGGCAACGATGCGCCCCTGGCGATTTGCCGGTCCCCCCAAAGCGATGAGCGTATATTCCTTATTGAGAGGATGTTGAACCTCGATTGCATCACCTACGGCCCAAACGCCGTCGGCGCTTGTCTGCAAATACTTATTGACTGTTATGCCGCCGCGCTGTCCGATAGCTATATTGGCTTTGTGTGCCAGAGTCACTTCTGGACGCACGCCTAGACCGAGAATCACCATGTCGGCAGGTATGGGTTCATTCTCGCCAGCTGTAACCCAACAAGATTGCGGACGAGGCTGGTTCATGACCAGTGTCTCAGGTGCCTGAAAACTTTTGATAGCAGCACCAAGTACAAGCCGCACACCATGTTTTCGCAGCTCCTCATGGACAAGTTCCGCCATTTCAGTATCGATGGGAGTGAGCACCTGCTCCTTGCTGTCCACAAGAGTTACGTCGAATCCCCGGTTGGCTAGTTGCTCTGCAGCCTCCAGCCCAATGAACCCACCACCGGCCATGACTACCCTGGTGGGTGCCTGGCTGCTGATCCAGCGTTCAATTGCCTGTGTATCTTCAATACTTCGCAGAACAAAGAGCCCGGGCAGGTCAATGCCAGGTACTGCAGGGCGCAGAGGTGCCGCTCCTACGGAGAGAATGAGGTCGTCATAATCCTCCTGGTATGTAGCAGAAGTCTTCAAGTCCTTGACAGTGACCACTTTGGCTTGCGTATCAATGTCAATGACTTCCTGATTTACTCTAACATCCAGATTAAACCTGGCTTTCAGTGAGGCTGGTGTCTGCAAGAGCAAGTCACTTTGTTCGCTGATCTCTCGCCCCAGATAGTATGGAAGACCACAGTTGGCATACGAGACGTAACCGCTCCTCTCGATGATGATAATTTCTGATTCTTCTGAAAGGCGCCGGGCTCTGGCAGCGGCGCTCATACCGCCGGCGACACCGCCAACAATGACAAGCCTCTTCGGCTTAACGTTGGACATGTTCATAAGGGATCTCCAATAAACTCATAATAATCAGGGTGGTGCAATCTTTGGGAGCAGTCCTAACTGCAACAACTGTGTCGGTCCTGAGCCGTTTCGCTCTTGCACTGGATAAGTGGGCGTTTGACATCAAATGCGAGCTTGTTCCAGGGAGCCTTAGCAAGCAGTAGCCCCAGCCCACAAAATCCCGTGAGCCCGGCGAATGTGAGACCAGCTCCGAAAAATGCAGGAATGGCAAGAAACCACTGATTGACTGACACACCAAGCGATATGCCGGACAGCACTGATATACCAACGACAAGCTGGATTTGCCTCTCGATAGAAAGTCGTTTTCTTCCTTCTTTAACAGGTAGCCCAGCCTTCTGCCAGGACAATAGTCCACCTTGCAAAACCCTGGGATGGAAGCCCTTGCTCATTAGCGTATAAGCCGCCCTTTCTGCGCGCTTGCCACTTCTACAGATGATGACCAGCTCAGCGGCTCTGGGCACCTCTTCGAAGCGCGATTCCAGCTCACCGAGAGGCAGATTCACTGAGCCTGGTATGCTTTCAGCTTCAAACTCAATAGGACTGCGAACATCAAGCAGCACTGTCTTCTCACCTACCGTAACGGCGGACAGCTCGCCGGCAGTTAAGAAAGGACAGGTGGTTGATTCGGTATTTTCTGGCATTTTACTGTTCTCCTTCGGTAGCTGCTTTGAGTGTATCGCTAATTGGTTATATAAGCAATCCCTCCGGCGCGCTATTGCCGAAATGTCGATGAAGCTGTACCTTATATAGTGTGGCATTAATCGAGCAGCGCCTATGAAGCCAGAAATCAAGAATCTTTCCAGAACATCACTTGAAGTAATCGCTACACGCTTTCGGTCCCTGGGTGATGCATCAAGACTGCAGTTGTTGCAGTGCCTCTTTAAGGGCGAAAAATCCGTGCAGGACCTTTGTGAAGCAACAGGCATGAGCCAGGCTAATGTCAGCAAACATCTTTCGCTGCTGTCCGAACAAGGGATTATTGCCAGGCGCAAGCAGCAGCAATTTAGCTACTATAGTATTTGTGACAGCAGCATCTATATATTGTGCGACCTTGTCTGTGCCAGTGTCGGCAAACGGTATGGGCAGGTCATGAAAGAGCTGTCGGGCATATAGTTTGGAGAGAGACTCTACCTTAAACGTGGGGCTTGCCTCCAGGTGGCGCAAGCTATTATCCTATTTGACCCGCTTGAGCTTCTGTTCCTGTTGTTTCTTCCCCATATCCGCTGGAAGAATCTCGGCGCTGCTCGCCATTGTCCACTGAGGCTCAAGGTGATCTTTGACGTCGTTCACTTTCCATCAGGCAAGCCGTGCAAGGTTACACTGGCAGACAAGTAGAACCATTGCCAACATTAGGTTGGACTCTGAGTTGACTCTGACATCAAAAGAAGCGATTTTAAATTTTGAGTGGATCTTCGGGCCAGGCATGTTTTGGATAGCGACCTTTCAATTCCTTTCTGATTCCTCTGTACGTTTGTTTCCAAAAATTTTCCATGTCGTCGGTAATTTGTTGTACCCGATTGTTCGGAGCGAGAAGATGCATCATCACCGGCACTCGCGATCTTGCCAGGCGCGGTGTGTGACCCAGACCGAAGAGCTCCTGGATACGAGCAGACAGGATCGGCAGTTTGCCTTCTTCGTACTTGAGCTTCACACGGCGACCGTTAGGAATTGAGATAAACTCGGGTGCATCACGTTCAATACTGACAGTCTGTTCTGCGGTCAGGTTTGCTTGAACGGCGTCGACCAGCGATCTTTCTCTCAATTCGGTGACGCTCGTGCAGCCGCAGCACCATTCGGGCAGAAAGCGGCGCCATGGATTGCTACCGAAGTTCGGAAGGTTCAGTTCCGGGAGGTATTCCCTGAGGAAGTTTATCCTTGCCAGATAAGTGAGCGCGGTCTCGTCGACCAGTGAAGTGATATCAAAACTGGTGGCGATCGCTTCAGCTAGAATTGCACCTGGATCAATGCCGGCAGGGATAGTGGCAACTGATTCGTCGAGTATAAGATCGATGAAGAAAGTCCTTTTGAACGCCACCACTTTCTGTCTATCCGGATCGTATTTAACTTCGACGGATGAATTAATCAACAGGTCCGGCAACCAATCTCTGTCTATCGCCGATGCCCTTCGCACCGATAGATCTGGGCGATTCAAGTCGATTATGTCAACAGCTACGAACAATGGTTCATTAGCAACCGTCGATTGCTCAGACAATTTGACACCTCGTCCGCCGACCATCACTGCGCGCTGGTCTCGGATACGGCGTCGTTTGCAAATCCTGTCCGGAAACGCAGTCATGATCGCCCTTAGCAACGCTTTGTCAGGCGAGATTGTTGCATTCGTTATGTCATCCTTGCCATCCGGCTCGGAGGTGAGCTCGAGCAATTGCTTGCGAGTGCGCAAGATTTGTTTGACTGTGCCTGGAATGATTTCGCCCATTATCGAGTATCCGATCTTGTTGCCTTCATAGTTCTCAATGGCTCTCACTTCCTCCAGCACGTCGGACTGTGTGTGGTGAGAAAGGCCGACTGACTTGTCCTGGTTCCTGAAGGGAGCTCGCTCTGAAAGCAAAGCGGCGCACAGGGCAGCTCTTCGGGGCTGCCCAAGCGCTTGCCCCTCGAGAAGCAGTCGCGCCAGGCGAGGTTGCAGCGGCAATCGTGCCATTTTTCGCCCGAGATCGGTCAGCTTTCCGGCAACAGTAGCGCCCAGTTCGTCAAGCAGCCTGAGGGCTTGCTCAATGGCTGCATCCGGAGGGCTCTCGAACCAGGGAAACGATGCCAGGTCTTTCTCTCCCCAGGCTTTTAATTGCAGGATGCATGCGGATAGATCGAGGCGTTCAATTTCAGGTAGCTCAAATTCCGGCAGGGAGATATCTTCGCGCTTGCTCCAGAGACGAAGGCAGAGCCCTGGAGCGGTCCGCCCCGCTCGTCCGGCTCTTTGTGCGGCAGCTGCCCTGGATATGCGAGAGAGCTCTAGCTTGTTTATCCCAAGAGACGGATCAAGACGGTTGATTCTAGCCAGCCCTGAGTCCAGTACTGCTGTGACGCCATCGATAGTTAATGACGTCTCAGCCACATTGGTTGCCAGAACGACTTTGCGCTTTGGCAGCGGCTGCAGCACTGCTTGTTGCTCGGATAACGGCATCTCTCCATAGAGACACATCAGCGCTAGGTCCAGCTTCTCTGCAAGCGGCAAGAGCCTTGATTCGCACTGGCGGATTTCAGCCACGCCTGGCAGAAACACAAGAACGCTGCCGTGAGTGCGAGAAACAATCTTGCTGACTCCTTCTTCGACCAGGCGTGGCAGAGGATCACTGGCTGGAAACTGCAGGAACTCGATCTCCACTGGAAAAGTTTTTCCAGGACATTCGAGGGCGGGGCAGTTATTCAGGTATTGAGAAACTGTGGTCATATCGAGGGTGGCTGACATGACTACGATGTGCATGTCGGGGCGAATTGATTGTTGCACCTGGTGAGTGAGAGCAAGCGCCAGGTCACCATCGACGGTGCGCTCGTGAAACTCATCGAAGATGACTACTGCGACCCGGTCGATGCTTGGGTCGTCCTGAAGCATGCGCAGGAAAACACCGGTTGTGCAAATCAGAATCCTCGTCGCGCTTGACGCCTGCGTCTCATGCCTGACGCTGAATCCGACTTCAGTACCAATCGCGGTGCTGCGTTCGTCTGCTATGCGCAAAGCAGCTGACCGCGCAGCTATTCGCCTCGGTTGTAAGACCACAATCTGTCCCGGCCGACCGCCATTCAGAGTGGCAAGTCCAGCGTCGAGGATGGCTGGTGGAACGCGAGTGGTTTTACCAGCGCCAGGCTCAGCTTTGAGGACAATAGAGCGTGTTGAGGATAAAGTCGCAACGATCTCGGGCAATATATCGTCTATAGGCAACCGGTTCATAGAGGGTGTTCTAACGTCAGATCCCGTGAGAGTAAAAGAACTTGCGCTTGTTGCCGGCTGGCAGCGCCAGCTCTATTGTTCGATTGGGGCAAAGGCGCCGTGGCCGGCCGTTACAATTGAAAGGGCTGCAGCCATTTTCAGGAGCCGCTCTTTGATCTGGCGGTCGGCGCTGTCCTTGCTGGCAACTATGCGTTTGAGCACATCGCTGTTTTGCATGACAGAGATTACTGAGAGTTCGCAGGTGGTAATGTTATGACCACCGGGCTGGGTAAAGTGCTTGATCCGGCGGCGCCCGATCATCGGCTCAGACTTGAGAATGCCGCTAAGTGAGGAGTGTCCGGGTGCAATCAGTAATTCTTTGCCCACTGAAAGGCTTACCACCCTGTTGCCGGCATACACGTGAACGTCGTCTGGTGTGCTGGCATAGAGGTTGCGTACTTTCATCAGATCGCCATCTCTGCTGATGACAGTAATGGTACCTCCTTTGAGGTCAAGACTATACTTGCCGGATTTGATCACTGTGGGCTTGATTGCCGAGACCAGGATTTCGCCGCTCGTGACAGATACAACGCCGGGCTTCTCCAGCAAGAGTCTGGCTCTTCCGCAGTGTTTGACTTGCGCTGTGCCAGTGGAGATGGTAATCAAGCCCATATCCTTGACACCCAGCAGCGCTTGTGATTGGACAAAGCCAATCGGCAGGAGCTCAGCTGTGTTGGCAGGAGGCGGCTCCATAGTGCCAACAAATGGTGCTAACGATTTGCTGCTGTGAGCGGAAGCGGTCATATTCTGGTTGCTGAGATATGCCTTGGTTGCTGGTTTGACAGGACTTGACGGAAGTGAGCTAATCATCTGGTGCTTAACTCCTTCAAAGCGGGCTTTTATATTGTGGTTCATATAGCCCATGTTGCATTGGAGCAGTATTTCGCGGTTGGCCATCATCTGGCGGTCGAAACGGTGCTTTTTAACTGTGGTACCACTAATGGCTACGATGCCTGCCGGGATAGGTTCGCGGGAGATACCATCGGTCGGGATGAGTTCTTCATCAGATAATCCGCTGTTGGCTATGACGATCTCTTCGCCTGGGTCAGCAGAGAGAGTTCTTGTTTGAGAGTCATGAGAGATTACTATATTAGCAGTGGAGCCTGCCAGGTTGGCAATGCGGACAACAACCGATGATTTCTGCTCGACTAAGGTTGCCGTGTTAGGTGGAATCCTGATGCAACCCTGCCCGGTTTCGATGACGACATTCTGCCTGCCGGTTACGGTGACCAGCCTGCCTTCATTGAGCTGCAGTGAACCCTTGCTGGCAGGTGCAAAGGTGGTACCGCCTGCGCCGACGAGCATGGAATCGTCTTCGCCCACGATGGCAAAGGGCTGGCAGGCGCCGCTGGCAACCAGCCAGCTGGTGTACTCTGATTCGTCAGTGCGCTGGTAGTTGGCGGCCCTAAAATCAACAGATTCGGCTTTGTGGGGCGATGGCGCTGGCTGCACTTGACCAATTTGCTGGTATTGATACTGCTGCTGATCTGTGGCTTTCCCACCACTGTCAGAAGTGGAGCTGTTTTTCGATGCACTGACAACAACCGAATCAATCAGGTCTGTTCCTGTGTCGACTGGTGATATGACTGGCAAAGTCTCTTGCTGATTTGAAGCTATTTCTGGCTGGATAGGCTGCTCAGTGGCACTGGCACTGCCACTGAGCAGCAAAGTGCCGTTGCCAGTTACGTGATTTACTACCACCGGACCGCCTGCGCTCAGCGAAAGTGTGCCTGGAGAGCTGGTAAAGCCAACAGTATCAACTGTTATGCCAATATTTGCCTCTGTCGAGAAGCTTATTGTTCCTCCGGGAGCCAGGAACTGCACAGATGGCAGAGTAATGTCGGCAGTGGTTGGCAAGTCGAGAGTGACAATCTTGCCGGACGCACCCTCAAAATAGATGTTATTTGGGACATTGGACCAGGGTAGTGTCACGGTTCCACCTGATGATTGAATAGCTCCTGCTAAGGTCAGACCGGAAGCGCCTGCTGACGGATTGAGATGGATACTGCCTCCGGCTACAGAAACGTCGCTGAACATGGATATGGCAAACGGATCGCCGGGTGCGCTGGAGTAACTGCCTGCTATTGTGTTTGTCAGCGCAATGGTCGCACTGGATATGGAGACAGGTCCATCGGTGCCGGCTTTGGCACCGGTGGCTGCTGCAACATTGGCTCCTCCCCAGGACTCCGAATTTGAGCCACCTTGACCATAGCGGTTGTTCCCGCCTCCAAAACCTCTACCTCCGGGATTCCCGTCAGCTCCTGCTTCTCCTGGTCCTTGTATTCCACCTCCGCCTGCACCGTGTCCGTCACCATAGCAGCTGCCGCCACCAAAGAATCCTGCGCCCCCGGCGCCATAGTAGGAACCGCCGCCGCCGCCAAAGCTTCCGCCGCCACCCCAGCCACCAGCACCACCGCCGGCAGAAAGCACCGGTCCGGAAATCAGCACCTGTCCCTGTGCGTGTATTGTTATGCCGCCGCCGTCTCCCCCGGCTCCTGCTGTGAAGCCGCCGCCACCACCTCCACCTGAGTTGTTAATATCACCGCTGACCCTGACATCGCCGTGGGAAGAAGTTACTGATATTGCTCCACCGTTACCACCGGAGCCTCCAGCGCCGTGTTGCTCCGAGCCACCACCGCCGCCGCCACCATAAGCTCGCAGATAACCCGTTGTGACATTGTTACCAGCTACCAGTTCAATAACACCGCCGCCGCAGCCAGCACTTCCTCTGCCGCTGTCGACGCCGGACACCCCTCCGGCTCCACCTGCTCCGGATACATCGATATTCGCCGTGGAAATAGTCGTTCCTGCATGTAGCATCACATTACCGCTGGTGCCTGTCGTTGATGCTGTGTTTATATACCCGGTCACATTGATATTACTGGTTGCAACAAGTGATAAACCGCCACTGAAGATCAGGTCAGCGCTTGTGCTCGTCACAATGCTTGCTGCAGAAGTCACGCTCAACGCAGTTGTGTGTGTGAAGGTCCCAAGGGTGAGCGCTGTGGTGCCATCGTTTAAAGTGATATTAGTCACTACACCCGGTGTGCTTGAGCCTGTCACGGTGATTTGCCTTATGGCATTTGTTCCCACCATTGTGGCAGAACCGCCCCTGGGAAGGTTAACAGTGAGTTCGCCAGGAGCGTTGATAACGCTTTGTGGAGTTTGACTGATGCCACCGGAGCCGGATGAAAGAGCTAGCGAGGTTGATCCAGTGACAGTGCCGCCGAGGCTGATAGTGCCATTGTTGGTAGTGCTTTGTACGGTAAGCGTGGCGGCTGAAACGATACCGTTGATGGTGATTCCCCCGTTGGCTGTTACTGTAAGCGCCCCGTCGCTGGTCAGACTTCCGCTGCTGTTTAGCTGCAACACCGGACCGTTGCCCACGCCCGATCTGGTTATTGCAATTATGCCAACTGAAAGCGGAGTACTGGCACCGTCTGCTCGTACGAACTGTTCCGTACCAGAGATAACTGCTTGGTTATTATGACTGTTATTGTCTATCAATATTAACGGTAATGAAGTGGGCTGAAAACCTTTCAGAGTTACAGTCACTCCACCTGGAATATAATTTCCACTAAGTGTGTCAGTAAAATGACCTGGCACAATTGTTACCCAGTCGCCAGATCGGGCTCCTCCTGCTGTTAGACTCCCAGCAAAGCCATCAGCAGAGTCTTGTGCTATCAAGAAATTCAATGTATTAACCACAGACGGATCTGACAAATCCAAACTCACAATCAGTGGTAGTTCACCTCCGGCTCCGGCGCCGCCACCGCCCCCGCCGCCGGCACCACCACCATTGCCACCACCACCATGTCCGCCGAAGCCGCCTATACCGGCGTTACCGTCATTACCATTGGCACCATTGGTGCTAACCGTGCCGGACGGTCCACCAATGCCGCCTGTGCCACCGAGCCCGCCGGTACCTCTGCCGAGTCCAGTTCCATAACCACCGGAGCCGCCGCTGCCGCCTGTGCCATAACCACTGCTTCCACAGCAGGTGACAGGGTTCGGGCTCGGGTTCGGACCTGGGGTGCAACCACCACACGCGCCACCACCTTGCAGAATGCCTGCGGAATAGCTAATACTTCCGGCGGTACCATTAACGCCTGCTTGCGCGGCATTGCCTGCAACCCCGTCGATTCCTGGTACCCCGCCGCTTAAAGTATATAAAAATTCGGGTCTCGGTACCCACGACATCCAACCCGGTATATCTGCCTGCCTTTCATAATCATGGTTTACTATTGCCGGGGCGCCCGTCCCGCCCTGTCCTGCCGTTCCTGCAGCACCACCGGTGCCGGCTGTCAAAGTGGAAGCAAAAGTGTTGATCAGCATGAAATTTCCTGCGGTGATAGATATGTTGCCACCGCTGCCCGCGTCACCGCCGGCACCAGCATCTCCACCGTTGCCACCATCCCCTCCGTTGCCGTTTATCAGTGTTACGGGGATGGACGGAGGGTTACTACTATAATCACCACCAGGGGTCTCCGGAATACTATCGTACTCTTGAATGGTTAAATCTTCTAAGGTGTAATTTCCATTGTCTTTCATACCGCCACCAGCATTGCCGCCGTCACCACCGTGTCCGCCATTGCCGCCTTTTGATGTAATTGAACCCATTGTGAGAACTGAACCAACGTCCACCAGAAGGTTACCACCAGCTCCGCCTCTGCCTCCTGCACCACCGAAGCCTCCGGCGCCGCCATCTGGACCTTTCCCTGGGACCACATTGGAGAAGTTCTGATCATTTGTAAAATATGAGTTCCATATGACCTGTTGTGGTGGAGAACACCAGGAACACCAATAAGATTGGATGACAAGATTTCTTCCAGCTCCCGCACCACCTTTACCACCACTACCACCATTGCTGCCGGACAAATCCATCGAACCAGTAGTTATCCACCAGCCGGCGTGAAGGCTCACCTGCGCTCCATTTCCACCATTGCCACCGTGACCGCCGGTGCCGCCAGTGCCAGCTGATCCACCTAAACCCGTATGATAATTAAGAGGACTCAATTGAGCCAGACCATCATAAAATGCTTTAACGTACGAATCATCGGTGTAAAAACAACCATTACATGGATGTACCCAATCTTTCGCATCTCCTCTAACCTTTTGCCATAATTCAGCAATGGTGCTGACTCCATTGCCAGCTAGCACACCACCCATTATCCAGGAGCAACATTCGGTGTGTCCTGCACCAGGGGAATCGCCATACCAGGTGTTTCCAATCCAATATGGTATTGATGATGGTTCTAAATAATACATGTCACCATTTGTACCCACACTGCCAACACCACCTACGCTTCCATACCCGCCGATACCGCCTGTGCCACCAATGCCACCCAGACCAGTTATCGAGTCGGTATGAATAGCTCCGCCGGCAGTAAGGGTAATCTGTCCGCTGTTGCCGCCATTACCGCCGTCGCCGCCAGTGCCGCCACTACCACCACTACCGCCATTGCCGCCATTGCCACCACTACCACCAGTAAGCAATATAGCTTCACTGCCATTCCCACCAATTCCTCCATTCCCACCAATTCCTCCATTACCGCCATTGCCACCGCTTGAGGTCAACGAACCAGTCGTAATGCAGGAATGCGATCCTGGTGCAGTCAGCTCGATAGCGCCACCAATCCCGCCGGAGCCGCCGGCACCGCCGGTGCCGCCATTGCCGCCGGCACCACCATTATAGGGGTCAGCCATGAAGGTATTTCCGATTCCATTACCGACCGCCCCGGCTCCGCCATTTCCAGCAGACCCGCCATTGCCTCCATTGCCACCGCTAGAAGTCAACGAGTCAGTTGTAATACAGGCGGTTGATCTCATTACGGCCAGTTGAATAGCACCTCCATTACCGCCAGATCTGGCATCGCCGCCATTGCCACCTTCACCGCCGGCGCCACCATCCAGGTAATACCCACTACCGCCGGCGCCGCCATTGCCACCGGTCGCGCCGTGGCCGGCATTGCCGCCATGAGAGTCGAGTGAAGCGGTGAGAATGCCTCTTGTCCCCGAGGCAGTAACCTGGATAGTGCCGCCATCCCCGGCGTAGCCACCTCTGCCGCCAGTACCCCCAGCCCCGCCAGGACCTGCGAGTCCCGGTCCTTCGGCTCCCAGGCTTCCAGTACTGCCATCGTCGCCGTTCCCTCCATTACCGCCATAAGTATTGATTGAACCAGTCGTTAAATCACCACCCACGGTAAGATTAATTGTTCCCCCATTGCCGCCGTTGCCGCCATCCTGGTGATTTTGACCATGACCACCAGTACCACCATGGGTATCGATATCACTGATTGTCATGTTTGACCCGGCGACAAGCTCGATGTTCCCCCCAGCCCCTCCACTTGTACCATCGCTGCCGCCGTAGGATGAGAGGCTCCCAGCAAGGATTGAGCCAGTAGCGTGAATTGTAATGTCCCCGCCAGCGCCAGCAGCACTCCCACTACAGTCATTTCCAGCGGTTGTGACGCTTTTCACTATCACAGACCCACTGCTATAGAGCGAAAGCGAGCCTCCTGAGCCACCCGCATTTAAACTCGACAACCTGATATCACCCAAAACAAGTGAGTGGTTAGAATGCAGAGACAGTGAACTGCCTGTACTAACCAACTGGTTCACAAAAAGTTTTTCATCTCCACCGCAGGTTGTAAGCACGAGATTGTTCGCTTCATTGAAAGAGCTTCCTGGATGCAATGTCAAACCCGTGCTAGAGGTTAGTGATTTTGCGTATATTCCAACATCGGACCCTGCCACGACCGAAATGGGAACCGTGCGTGCCGTTATTGAAGAAGCCACCAAAAAGAACTTCCCGGCACTGGCTGCAGCATCGCTCGGCGGGCTTGTAGAATCAACTATAGACCCAAGCGATATCACGCTATTGCGATCGGCATCAGAAGCCACTACAAACGGTACCAATTTTGTGAAGGAAAAGTAGTTGTCAGCCCCAAGATTGATTCTTCCGCTATTGTCAAAGCTGGTGAACCCGCCACCAGGTAATTGAACCGGCGTGATTGTTACAGTACTACTGCTATTGGTGAAAGTGCGCGATAAGGGCGTAACCAGAGTTGAAGAACCGTTTGACGCCTCAATTTGTCCGGCGGCAAACGATCCTGTCAGAACAAAGCAAGTATTGCCAGCAGATGCAATTTGAACACTTACCGGAACAGCCGGAGCTGCTGTTGTCATCAGGAGCGTCCCACCACTGCCCCAGGTAATCGTTCCGGCAGTAATAGTGCTTGCGGCGCTCAGATAGATGCCGCCGCCATTACCGACGCCGGAAGAGGAAGCATCAATAGTATTGCTGCTCCCCAGGTCAATGCTGTCTCCTGCCGCCAGAGCAATGTTGCCTGCCTGTGATGTCCCCTGGCTGTTCACATTGACTGCAGAAATGCCGGAGCCCCTGGCAATCCGTGCATTGGCGCCGTTGGCTACCAGCAGGATGTCTCCACCCATGCCAGACGAATTCTGAGTTGTCAGGTCGCCATTAAGCGTGATACTGCCGTTAACGTTAACTACTGTTACAGATCCCCCTCCCTGACCGGACGCTGCTCCGATTGTGATGTCGCCGCCATACGTGCATACATCTATTCCCCCACTGGTGACCCCAGAGGCATTCAGGTTACTTGTGGACACGCCAGTGCCAGCACTGACTATTATGGTGCCACCCGTGCCTGCTGCAGCCGTACCGCTACCCGCACCGCCGGCAGATGTAATTGAACCGCTCACCAGGGAGGTTCCAGCATAGAGCGTCATAGCGCCGCCGCCACCGCCACCGCCACCGCCGCCACCGCTGCTACCACCGGCGCCGCCGGTGCCACCGGATGAGTTCAGTGAGCCAGTTGAAATAGAGGTATTGGCACAAAGCATTACTACGCCACCTCCGCCACCGCCACCCCCGCCGTTGCCGTTGGCTGCGGTGCCGCCTGCACCACCAGCTGATGTGATCGATGTAATCGTAATCGATGTAGCACCAATGATTGTTATTGCACCGCCACCTCCGCCGCTTCCTCCACCGCTGCCGGCGCCACCGGATGAGTTCAGAGAGCCAGTGGTGACTGACTGAGTCACTGTATTGAGCGTAATAGCACCACCATCACCGCCGGCGCCGCTACCTTCAGCCTGCCCGCCGGAGGTGTTTATGGAGCCGGTGTGAATTGATGTATTTGCGTTTATGATTACAGCAGCCCCATTGCCGCCAGGTCCGTCGTTTCCTCCCGACGCGTTGATCGAGCCGGCAACAATAGAACCGCCGGACGTAATTGTTATGGCACCGCCGCTTCCCCCGCCTCCTGCAACGTTCCCACCAGCGCTGCCGGATGAATCAATATTGCCGACTGCTATGGAGCGTGTTGCAATAAGAGTCACTGGTCCGCCGCTTCCGCCGGCATTTGCATTGCAGGTGTTGATGTTGCCTGTGGTACCTGCAGCGGTGGTAATACTCCCATTTGACTGCATGCTAAATCCCTGAGAACCGGCTGAGTTGTAGACAGTCTCTGAGGCAGGGGACATCGCAGCGCTTAATTGAACATCGCTGGTAGCAACAATGTTAACTTCTCCAAGAGCAAAAGCAGTAAGAGCAGTCGGGCAAACGAGCATTATGGGACTGGCGCTCGTGCCGACGTTCCCACCAGGCGCAGACAAGACAACAGCCGGTGCCGCAAATAATACTGTGCTGTTTGTAGGCATAATATCTCCAGCACCTTGTAAATAGATTGCCTGGCGCGCTACTGCAGCACCGCCCAATGCTATCTCTGCAGCCGATTCCAGAGCTAAGGTGGACGTGCTCGCGGCAACAGTAATAGCCAGATTTGTAGATTGGGTGTTGTTTAAGAGGATGCTTATTCCCAGCAAAGATGTGTCTCCAATGGACACTAGAGGAAACACTGCTGCCTGTGGTGCGCTCAGAGTTGTCCTGTTTAAAGTGATTCCTGAGTTGCCACACACAATGATATTCGCGGGAATCGAGCCGTTCGAGACAATTGCGCTTGCTGAATTGGTCAAATTGAATGCGCCCAGGCTCACAAGCGGTACCATGAGGCTGGGGTCTCCCGCAGTGTCCACAGTTATACTCACAGGCGAGCTACCGTCGGTAATAGAAGCGTAGCCGCCTGGACTGAAATTACTCGGTGGTCCAGACGGAATCGCCGGGAATAGAATCGTGAAGCTGTCACCGGAGGCGATTGCCGTATGCGCTGGCGTGTAAACCCAGTCAAATCCGCTATTGTTAATGGCAGTCACACCATTAACAGTATAGCTGTCATGAGAGCTGGAGCCAACCGAAAGGACCCAGGCATTGCCTGTGGTGCCACCACCGGATCCTGCGGTTGTTATGCTGCCGCCGACAGTTATCGCCACTCCTGTATGCAGTCCGGAAGCCAGAAGCACGGAGCCGCCGCTGCTCGCGGAACTGCCGTATCCACCGCTGTCAATCCCGGACAGAGTGATCGGTCCGGTCGATGATATGGTTACTCCACCTGCCTGGCTGTTGTCGTTATACACTGCGGTTGTTATGTTGGAACTTACAGAGATTGCACCTGATGTTCCCATCGAGCATAACTCAAGACTGCCTCCGCGAACACAGGCAGATGTATCAATATGCCCGTTAACTGTTATGTCGCCGGTCGAAGAAGCAGAACCGGCAAGCAAAAAGACGTTGCCGCCGGATAAACCGGTATTGCTCAGGGAGGTTGCATTAATGTTGCCCACGGAAATGGACGCACCAGCTACAAGTGTGATTGACCCGGCATGGTTTGCCTGACTCGAAGAATCTAGTTGTCCATAACCGCCACCAATTGAGATCGTGGAGTCAGGTGCAGATGCCACAAGCGCTATAGCCGCCCCGTTTCCAGTATCATTCCAGGCACTCGCATAAATGTTACCGACAGAAATTCCGGCTCCAGCGAGGACGACTACTGAGCCTGCATTACCAGCGGGACCGCAATTTTCAGAATCAATTTGATTAGTAATTGTAATGGTTGAGCTGGCGCCACGGGTAATCAGGCTCACCGCTCCTGCTGTGCCAGTTCTATATGCAAGCGTGCTTATTGACCCGAGAGTGATTGAAGAACCCGCAACCATGCTGATTGAGCCAGCATTGCCTGAGGCGTAATTAGTGGTGTCAACACGATCTCCGCTGGAAATAGTGGAATTAGTAGCATTCGCAATCAGGGTCACTGATCCAGAATTGCCAGTGTGCCCGTAGTTATTGCTTTCGATCTGCCCGAATGCAATCGAACTGCCGGCTTCTATCCTGACTTCACCACTATTGCCGGCCTGGGCATAGTTGGTAGTGATAATCCTGCCGGTGCCACTACCAATAGAGACTGAGGAGTCGTTAGCCAGTGCTCTCAACGTCACAGTTCCAGAGCTTCCTGTGCCCGAGTAGCTCATGGTGTCAATTTCGCCCACTAAAATAGATCCGGTTGCCGTAATTGTGACCTCACCGCCATTGCTGTTCCCATGGGAGAAATTGTTGGTTTCAATTTTGGCATCACCATTAACAATCGAGACTGCGCCGCCTGGACCGGTGGCAGTTAAAATCACGGCTCCGCTGTCGCCTGACCCGCCAGAGCTACTTACCGTATCAAGATGTCCAAGCGAAATCAAAGCGCCTGCGGCAATAGTTATATTTCCTGTACTTCCCCCTTTACCGGAATAATTTGCAGTACTAATTTCACCTGCGCCGCCGCCAACTGAAACAACAGATTGTGCGGTCTGAACAGTCAAAGTCACGTTCCCGCTGTTGCCCAGCTGTCCGCAACTGTTCTCAGTGGTAATTCGTCCCACCTCAATCCGCAGGCCGGCAGTTATGGTAACTGCTCCCGAATTACCCTGATGAGCAGAATTCGAAGCATCAATTGTGCCCTGCCCGCCACCAATCGATACCGTAGAGTTCGCTCCGCTGGCTGTCAAAGTGACGTCCCCGCTGCTTCCTATAACAGCGCTGCAATGCGAATCAATAGTACCAATCGACAGAGAGGAGCCGGTAACAATCGTTATGGCACCAGCATCGCCGGTATCTCCGTAAGGGCTCACACGCACTAAGTTAATTGAACCTTCAGCTGTTAACGTAACTGAGCCACTGCTTCCACTGAAATTGCCAATATTGGTGGATGCGCCCGGAGCTGTGGTAATGCTGCCTTTGGCATAGAGTGAGAAACCGTTGCCACCAGCCGAATTGTAGAGTGATACTGAGTGGTTGGACAGCAAAGTGGATTGACCTAACATGATGTCGCTCCCGGCAAACAGGTAGGCTCCCAATGCGCCTGCGGCAGTCAGAGTGGTTGGCACCAGATATACAGGTAAACTATAAGTTCCAATGGCTCCTCCCGTGGAGTAAAGAGTGACAACCGGTGCGTACAGTCGCGCAGACTCGGAAGTGACAGTGATATCGGCGGCTGCTTGCAAATAGATTGACTGACCTGCCAGAACTTTCGTCTGTAGAGTTACCCCGGCAGCGGTGGAAAGAGTGAACGTGGATGTAACGAGAGCCGACCCTATAGCTATGCTCTGCACCTGAGAACTATTAGTGCCAATAAAAATTCCATTTCTTGAATCATCAGCCAATAACGCTAGAGAAACGGTTGCTGCCTGCGGAGCAGCGAAGCTAGTCCCGCGTAAGGATATTCCCGAATTGCCAATCAGTCCGATGTTGGCAGGTTGCGCACCATTGGCAACAATAGTGCTGGCGGAATTACTCAAATTGAAAGTGCCTAAACTAATAATCGGTACCAAAAGACCCACATCGCCACCGGTATCAATAGTTATGGTGACCTGCCTGCCCGAGCCTGATGCATCGGCAACAGAGCTATAACCGCCCGGGCTGAATGCTGCAGGTTCATTGCCCGCATTGAACGCTAGATCTATGCTATCGCCGCCGGCGATGCTGGTTGATGCTGGAGTGTAGACGAAATCGTTAGTGTTCGTTGCCGAATTGAGTGTGTACGCACTATGAGTGCTTCCTGTGCGCGAAAGGACCCAGGCGTTTCCGGCTCTACCGCCCCCATGTCCAGCAGTCTGAATGTGACCGGTACCGCCATTTGTTTCCACAGCTATCGCTATCCCAGAGCTAAGCCCGGAAGCCAGAAACACGATACCACCATTGCTGCCGACACTTCCTGAGCCGCTGGCATTTATTGTCGAGGTGGAATCGGCAGCGGTGTCATTCAGAATAATTGCTCCCATTGCTGATACAGTCACTGATCCTGCCTGGCTGTTGTCGCCGGTCACGTGCGTGTCAATGACTGTAGAACCTGCAGAAACTGACACCTGTCCGGCAGCCGCTGCGGAGATAAGCCTGACATTGCCGCCAGTTGTGCTCGCAGAAGTATTAATCTGTCCGGTTATATAAATGTTCCCTGCTGTAGCCGGTCCACCAGCAAGCAAGAATACGCTCCCCCCGGACAGGACACCTGACGCTTGTATGCTCCCGGTCAGGATGGTGTCGCCGGAAAGTATAGTTACAGCACCGCCAGTGCTGTCGCTAGCGGAACTCTGGGCTGAGATTCCACCAACTCTTACGAATGAACCGGAAAGCAATGTTACAACACCGGCATCACCACCGGAACTTTGAGTTGAGATTCCACCAGCTTCTATGGAAGAGCCGGACAGCATGGTTACTGCACCGCCACTACCAGTGGCGGCGGAAGTGGAAGCATCAATATTGCCCGAGCCGCCACCGAGAGAGATTGTGCCGCCAGTCTCTGCGGCCGTCAAAGTCACTGTTCCTCCATTGCCGGCGCTTCCAAGGCTACGGGTCACAATTCCGTCAAGTGCAATCAAAGAGCCAGCTATCATTGTTACCGTGCCGCCATTGCCTCCATTGACAAAAGCGGAACTATCGATGCTGCCCATTGAAATCGTGGAACCTGCTGACACGGTCAGCGCTCCTCCAGTACTTCCGGACGAAGTCACTGTGCCTGTTGTGATCAGCGAGCCTGCGTCGAGGGTGACAAGCCCACCGCAACCATCGTAGCTGCTTCCACGAGCCAGCCCACCCGACGAGTTTATCGCTCCTGTGCTAATTGCGGTGCCTGCCATCACCACTACCGCGCCACCATCGCCGCCGTTGCTTGCGCTGCCTCCAGATGAATCAATGGAGCCGGTAACTATGGAAGTGCCCGATATCAGTGTTATTGCGCCGCCGCTGCCACTCGTGCCAAATGACTGCAGACCGGCTGTGCTGATTGAACCTCCAGTCATAGTCAGCGCTCCGCCAACACTCCCGGATGAATTGATAGAGCCGATGATAATCGCGGAACCGGCGCTAACGGTTATAAGTCCGCCATGACCATCGGCAGCGGCTCCAGTAGCCTGTCCGCCTGATGAATTGATTGAGCCGGTATTGACTGAAAGACCAGCAGTTAGCAGAATCGCACCACCGTTTGCGGCGCTGCTTCCGCTGCCGCCAGATGACAGCAGCTCGGCAGTGCCGATTGACCCGACAGCGATTAAGGAAATTGCGCCACCAGGCACACCATTGGTTGATGATGACGTATTAATTGCTATGTCCACATTCCGTGCTGTAATGATATTTCCGCTTGAGCTTAGATAGAAGCCATTGACACCAGCCGAGTTGTGTAACGAGGCAAAAGAAAGGGACGTAGCATTACTCAATGTGACGTCGCCGCTGGCCGCGATATTGACTCCGCCTGGAGCTGAAGCAGTTAATGCTACCGGGAGCAAAAGAAGCAATGGATTGACGCTGGTTCCGATGTTTCCTGCATCTGGATAAAGAACCACTGTGCAGGATGCAATCGCCGGGACATTCGTATTTTCACCTGTCTGTATGTAAACAGACTGAATAGCTGTTACCTGTGTAGATGCGACTAGCCCGACATCAGTGGCGAGCGTGAAGCTTGTCGGTGTGACAACTGTGCCGATTGCCAGAGTTGCTGATTGGGACGGATTTGTAATAAGTGATATACCGTTTGCTGAAGTGTCAGCCAATGTCACTAAAGGGAACACTGTTGCCTGCGGTGTGCTCAGCGTCGTCCCGCTCAGGGTCAATCCAGAATTGCCAACCAGTGTAATGTTGGAAGGTGTGGACCCATTACTGGCAATGACACTGGAGTGGTTGCTCAAATTGAAAGTGCCGAGGCTTATAACCGGTACAACCAGGCTTGAATCGCCTGCCGTGTCAACTGACATGGTGACGGGACCAGCATAGTCGCTTATCGAATTGTAGCCGCCAGGGCTGTAGTCGGTCGGCTCGATGCCTGAGGTGAAAGACATATGGAAGGTAGAACCGCCGGCAATGCTAGTTGACGTCGGCGTATAAATGAAATCGTTTTGATTTGCCTGTGAGTTAACGGTGTAGCCACTGTGAGTGCTCCCTGTTCTCGACAGAACCCAGACATTCCCTGTGGAACCTCCACCGTTGCCACTGGTCTGTATGTCGTTGGTGCTGGCGGTATTGGATATGGTTATGGACTCTCCCGAATTCAATCCTGAAGCCAGGAGCACCGAACCACCATTACTCATTAAGCCGCCGGAGCTACTTGCATTGATCACTGGAGATCCGTCACTGGCTGTATTTGTTAAGGCGATTGATCCCATTGTGGATATGATTACTGATCCAGCCTGACTATTGTTATCTCCCACACTTGTATTTATCAGAGTGCCTGAGCCGGTAAGCGTAATCGTACCGGAGGGCGCAACTGAAATAATCTCGACATTTCCACCAGTTATGTTGCCTGAGGCGTTAATTGTTCCTTTGACCGAAATATTCCCGGTTGTGGCAACACTACCGGCAATTAAAAGTAAATTGCCGCCAGAGTAGTCACCCCGTGTATTGATGGTGCCAGCGTGGATAGAGTCTCCCGCCTGCAAAGTTACGGCTCCACTGCTGGTATCCCAGCTATAGGTATCTATCTCGCCAGTGGAGATGGAAGAGCCGGCAATCATCGTTAGTAGATAGGAGGGTCCGTTGATGGCAATCTGTCCGGTCGAAACTGTACCTCCCGCCGACGACGCAGCTATTGTGACTGCACCGCGACTACCATTTACTGAAATTGCGCCTGTGGCAATTGACCCGCCTGCTGCCAAAGCTATTAATGAAACAGTGTCTGCATGATTACCATCTGATTCAATATCCTGTGTGCGGACAGAGGAGCCAGCCATAATTGTTATTGCTCCTCTTTCTCCTGTGTTGTGACCACTGTGACTGTTGGCATGAATGGTACCGACAGTCACAGTCGAGTTAGCTGACCGTGCTATCAAGGTCACTGGTCCAGCACTGCCATCACTGTTCCATTCAGAGTTTTTGCCTGTATCAATATCGCCCACCATAATGGCGGAACCGGCGTTAATTGTTACTGCTCCCGAAGCACCAGTGCCAATAAATCGAGAAGTCTCAATATTGCCGGAGCCGCCACCAATAGAGATTGTCGAGTCCGCAGCCGTTGTGATCAAAGTGACAGCTCCGCCCTGTCCATCGCCACTTGGTTGAGTGGAAAAGTTAGAAGGATAGCCAGTGGACGCTGATGAAATCGCCGATGAACTCAGAACCGCCCCATAATAGCTGTGCGGGGGACTGGCAATGGATGGCACACCTGTCACTGAAATGGCCGAGCGAGCAATCATTGTTATGGCGCCACCAATTAAATTGCCCCTCGAGTTGATTGAACCAGTCTGAATAGCCCCACCGGCTATAACTGTTATTGCTCCACCATTACCAAAAACATCCCCCCAATTAACAATGCTGTCACTAGTATCCAAACTTGCTACCGTTATCGACCCGGTAGCATTGAGCGTAATTGGACCCCCACAGCTATTGGTATCAGTTGATGAGGTATTAACACTGGTCGTGATACCTGGGTAAGTATCTATGTCTCCGTATACTTGCAAATAAAAACCCTTGGTCCCTGCCGAATTGTGCAATGTCACTGATGACAGGGAAGTGGCATCGTTCAGAGTGACATTGTTGGCAGCGACAACATAGACTCCGCCGCTGGCCGAGGCAGTAAAGGCAGTGGGAAGTCCAAGGACAATTGGCGTTACACATGTGCCGATGCTTCCTCCGGTCGAGACGAGGACGACAGTCGGAGCCAGCAATGCCACTGCGCCAGAGGAAGGCATAATACTGGAGCCTGCCTCTATATGGATGGACTGACCTGCTGTTACCAGTGTGGACACTATCAATCCGGTATTAGTTGCCAGAGTAAACCCTGCCCTTGTGTCCACAGTGCCGATAGTGATATTCGCCGATTGAGAGGTGCTGGCGACAATTGATACGCCACTGACTGAAGTATCGCCTATCGCAACTAAAGGAAATGCTGGCGCGTCCGGTGTGCTGAACAACGTTCTATTCAGTGTAATGCCAGAACCGCCAAACAGAGCAGTTCTGGCAGGTGTGTAGCCAGCACTGCTGATAACGCTTGCCAAATTGCTCAAAGTAAAGTTGCCGAGACTGATCAGCGGCACCACCAGGCTGGAATCGCCTGTAGTATCAACTGCTATAGTGACGGCCCCTGCCGTGTCAGTTATCGAATGATAGCCGCCAGGACAATAATCAGTTGGCCGAGTGCCCGCAACGAAGGTCAGATTATACGTATTGCCGCCGGCAATGCTTGCTGATGTCGGCGTATAGATGAAATCGTTGGCATTTGTTTGTGAATTAACCGTGTAACTGCTATGAGTGCTTCCGCTACCTGACAGAACCCAGACATTGCCGGTGAGTCCACCACCGCCCCCGGTGGTCTGCATGTTACCGGAACCACCATTTGCTTGAACAGTGATGGCAGTTCCTGCATACAGTCCGGATGCCAGGAGTACGGAGCTACCGTTGCTCATAGTGCTCCCCGAGCCGCTGCTATCTATCGTATTGACAGAACTTGTCCCGAAATTATTCAATACGATTGATCCTGGCGTTGAGATTATCACTGAGCCTGCCCGACTGTTGACGCCAGTGACATGAGTATCGATAACAGCCGAGTTGCTTGCAGCTGCTATTGCACCATTGACTCCTAGCGAAATAATCTCGACGCTGCCGCCGATCTGACCCGAAGACGAGTTAATCTGGTCATTGACCGTGATATTGCCTGTCGTAGAATTTCCACCGGCAAGAAAGAGCACGTTGCCGCCCCTGGCGCCGCCAGATGTCTGAACGGTACCTGTATCGATGGAGCCGCCGGAAAGTAGCGTTATTGCGCCACCAGAGCCGGCGTTGCCGGAGCCGCGGCTCAAGAGCCCGCCAACCTCTATCGATGACCCAGCTGTAATAGTCACTAATCCGCCGCTGCCTGCAGTTGCCGAGCTCGATGCATCAATATTGCCTGAGCCGCTGCCGACGGTGATTGTGGAATCTGCAGCTAGCGCTGTCAATGTCACTGTTCCCCCATTGCCGATAGCTCCCAGACTATGGGTGACAACGCCGCCAATTTCGATGGACGAACCTGCCGACAGTAATACTGCGCCGCCATTGCCTGCGGCTCCCAGGCTGCCGGTTGCGATTGTGCCAATGTCGATAGAAGAGCCTGCTGTAAGTAATACAACGCCACCGTTGCCGCTAGTGGCGGAGGTGGAAGTGTCAATATTGCCTGAAGCGCTGCCGTGTGAAAGTGTTGAGTTGGCTCCGGTGGCTTTCAGGGACACGGCTCCACCATTGCCTGTGGCACCCAGACTGTCAGTGGAAATCCCGTCAAAAGTGATCGAAGCTCCGGCTACTATTGTTACTGCACCGCCATCGCCGCTGTTGGAGGCGGAAGTGTGGACATCTCCAAGGGAAATCGTGGAGTTAGCAGCCAGTGCTGTCACACTGAGCGCGCCCCCGAAACTGCCGGATGAATTGATTGAACCGGTGACAATGCCGGTATTGGCGCTGAGAGTCACCGTCCCGCCGCAACCATTGGTACTAGCTCCGCCAGCTTGTCCCCCGGACGAGTTCATCAGACCTGTGTCGATTGACGTACCGGCAGTCAGGAGTATTGCTCCACCATTCCCGCCGTTGTTTCCTCCAAATGAGCTAAGTGAGCCAGTGGTTATGGAACTAGCGGTAGTGACTGTTATTGCGCCGCCGCTGTTGCTCGTCCCGAAGGACTGGAGATTGCCTGTGTTGATTGAATCGGCTGTAACAGTCAGCGCTCCGCCGGCACTCCCGGATGAGTTGATTGAGCTGGTTGTGATAGCCAGACCAGCGCTCAGGGTTACCAACCCACCGCAACCATCGGTCCCAGTACCCTGTCCGCCTGAAGAGTCTATCACTCCTGTGTTTATCGCTGTGCCGGCTGTTAGCCTTATAGCACCGCCGTCTCCACCGCTGGTTCCACTGCCTCCAGTTGAGCTAATTGAGGCGGTGATTAGGGAAGTTCCGGCAGTAAGCGTTATTGTGCCACCGTTGCTACCAGGAGTGCCGCTGCTATTCGCACCAGATGACACCAGATTGCCAGTGCTTATTGAGCCGGCAGCAATCAGGGTTATTGCGCCCCCGTTGGGACCGCTGTCTGGCGACGAGGTGGTAACGGTGGTGGTTACGTTCTGGGCAGTCGAGATGCTCCCGGTTGACTGTAGCCGGAAACCGTCTGAACCTGCCGAATTATGCAGCGTCGCGGTGGATAAAGAGAGTGCGTTGCTTAACACTATGTCGCCGCCAGCAAGTATGTTTACGCACCCTGCAGCTGAGGCCGTAAGAAAAGCTGTCCGCAGTAGAGATAGCGGTGTTGTGCTTGTTGCAATGCTGCCAGCAGAAGAATAGAAGATGACTTCCGGTGCCCCAAAAACTGCGTCGTCAGACACAGGTCTAATGCCGTCTGCTGCCTCTATGCGGATGAACTGACCGGCTGTCACCAGTGCTGCCACGGTTACCCCTGAGCTAGTTGCCAGAGTAAACCCTGCTGGGGTGGCGGCTGTACCGATGGACAGATTCGCTGATTGAGATGGACTGGCAATAATTGATATACCATTAGCTGAGGTGTCGGCTACAACAACTAATGGAAATGCTGGCGCACCAGGCGCGTTGAGTAAGGTCCCATTCAAGGAGATGCCTGAATTACCAAGCAGGGCAGTGCCGGCGTGCGTAGAGCCACTGCTGCTGAGGATGCTTGCTGAATTGCTCAAATTGAAGTTGCCGAGGCTGATGATTGGCACAATCAGGCTGGAATCGCCTGCTGTGTCAACTACTATGGTGACGGCACTGCCTGGACCCGCAGCATCGGTAATTGAGCTGTAGCCGCCAGGGCTGAAGTCGGTTGGGGCAAGTCCGGGACTGAATGCCAGGTCAAGAGTGTCGCCGCCAGCAATGCTTGTTAATGTCGGGGTATAAGTGATGTCGTTAGGATTTGCCCCCGAATTTAGTGTATAGGAGCTGTGTGTACTTCCGCTCACCGACAGGATCCAGGCATTGCCTGTTAAACCGCTGCCGGCGGTCTGGATGTCGTCTGCACTGCCAGTGCTCTCGATATCTATTGCTACTCCTGAATTTAGTCCGGAAGCCAATAGTAGCGACCCGCCATTGCTCGCAGTGCCACCGACACCGGTGGCATCGATAATTGCTGATGAGTCGCTGGCAGTGTCACTTAAGGTTATCGATCCCATTGTTGAAATGGTTATCGCTCCAGCCTGGCTATTGTTGCCTGTAACATGAGTGTCAATTACGGTGCCTGCGTTGGAAAGCGATATGGCGCCGCAGGAAATACCGGCAGGCGCCACCGAGATTATCGTTACGTTGCCGCCGATTTTGGTGGCGGATGTGTTAATGCTACCGGTTACGGTAATATTCCCCGTCGTGGCGGCACCACCAGCCAGGATAAGTACGTTGCCGGCAGTTTGGCCGCCCTGTCCACCTGTCATTATGTTGCTAGCGTTGATCGTATCCCCGGCAAGCAAAGTCACAGTCCCGCCGCTGATAACGCTGAAAGTATCAACCTCGCCAGTTGTGATAGAGGAACCCGCTGTCACTATTACAGCATTAGCATGCGTTCCGCTGTCCGTCCGGACGCTGCCGACGGTGATTGACTCAGGTGCGCTGATGCTCACTGCCCCGGCTCGTTTGCTGAAGCTGAAAGCGTTGATTCCCGCACTGACTGATACTGAGCTGCCGCTTGTCGTGATGACCACATTTCCACCGAAACCTGTCGGACCATAGCCGCCACCGGCTCCGCCTGATGACCCGCTGTTAACACAGCCACCAGGGCACCCGCCGCCACCACCACCGCCGCCAGATGGACCGCCCAGAGACAAGCTATTAGTTGAGCCGCCGCCGCCGCCGGCTCCTCCTGTGACACCGCCAGCCAATCCGTTGCTTCCCTGACCGTCGTTCTGGTTTTGCGAGCCGCCACCGCCACCCGTATACAAGCCGGCTGCTCCTCCTGAAAAACCGCTCCCATTGCCACCGGCTGCTGCCGATGCACCGCCGCCACCGGCACCGGCAGCTCCGCCACCGCCGCCGCTACCGCCGCCCCACGAAGAGAGTCTCCCCAGGATGATGGCGCCGCCAGCAGAGATACTTATGTTTCCTCCCGATCCGCCGGTTCCGCCGGCTCCACCACCGCCGCCTCCGCCGGAACTCCAATCGACGGGGACAACCGGTCCGCCACCGCCGCCGCCACCACCCCATCCGCTGGCACCGCCAGCTCCACCAACAGTCGCACCGGCGGCACCGCCGCTGGCGCCCAGCCCGCCGAAGCCACCATTGCCTCCTGGCGCCCCACCACACCAGTCGCACCACGATGGAAAGAAGCTGCCGCCACCACCGCCGCCGCCGCCGTTGGCCCCGGAAGCCGATATGTTGCCAGTCGTCACTGTTGTCAGGCTGGTCAAGGTGATTGTCCCTGCACTTCCTCCGTTACCACCAGCACCAGCGGTAACAAACTGCTGGCCGTCAGGAGAGCCGCCACCGCCGCCGCCGCCGCCACCATTGGCACTGATATCTCCAGGACCGGACAACAAAATCGAATTTCCACTCAATACAACCGTGCCACCGTTTCCTCCCGAGCCGCCGGCTCCAGCCGTCCCACCTACACCGCCGCCGCCACCGGAACTGTTAATGTCGCCGGTTACTGTGACAATGTCGGCTGTTGAAGTCACGGAAATGATGCCGCCGGCGCCGCCAGATCCGCCGGCACAACCCGCGCAGCCAGCGGCTCCGTCGGCGCCAAGTGCGTGGAGGTAGCCGGTGTTGACTGCACCACTGGCGGTAATGAAGACGTTGCCTGCACTGCTTGCCGCTGTTATTCCAGAGGTCTCGATATTGCCGACAGTGATTGAACCGGTTGAACCAGGATTGCTGCCACCTGCATAACTGTCAGCTGTAAATTTGCCGCCGCTGGTCTGGAAATTGATGTTTGGCAGGTTGATGCTGCCGCCGGAGGTGCCGGACCTTGTTACCAGCCAGCCGTCGATAGAACAACTGGTGCAGGCGACCTGGTAGCAATCTGTGCAGGGGAAGGGGGTGCTGGTGCCCTGAGGCGAAAACTGCACTCCGGACTCAAGCATGATTTGGCCTGAGGTGTTGGTGGTGCTATCGCTGTTTGTAGAAACAGTATAAGTCGTTTCAGAATCGAGGCTGGTATCTATTATGTTTCCTCCAGCCAGGACTATGAAGTCGCCGGCCGCATAAAACGTATTGCTCGTGTCAAAAGTCAGGCCGCTCAAATCAACATCGCCGGTCGAGTAAAAAACCGGGTCACCGGTCAGGTGTAAACTGGAAAGTTTCAAGTTGCCATGTTGTGTACCAATTGTTGCTGTTCCAGCAGTGGCACTCACACTGCCATTAACCTGATCGGCGTTAACGTTTAATACTCCGTCAGGACTGACAAAGTCTACTTTGGGTGCCGAAAGCGTGCCGCCAAGCACTTCCAGCTTCGCCTTTGACATCACTGTGCCGTCAAATATCGTGCCTGAAGTCTTGAAGCTCACTGTGTCGCCAGCTGTAATCAAGCCCATTGTGTTGTTGATTGAAAGGTGATTGCCTATGAGATTCTGGATCTGGACACTTCCGGAAGGTGCTTGCACCACGCCGGAATTAGTGAGCGCGGAAGTGGCGGCATTAATGTTGCCAATCTGAGCCAAGAGCAGCCCCTGGTTGGTAATGTTGGTTGCTTGCAGGTTGAGGTTGTTGATTGCTTGCATCACTGGGGAGGGACCGGGCATGCCGGGGGGCAGCGCATTGATTATGCTGCCTCCAGCCACCGCGCTAAGATTTCCGGCGCTGGAGATGATTCCGTGGTTGACGATGTTGCTAGTGGCGGCTAGAGCCAGGTTGAGGTTGGCGACAGCGCCTGTGATGCCGAGGACGGAGAGGGCCGAGAGGCTGGGGAGGACAGTTGTGAGCAGTCCGGCGTTGGTGATGTTGCTGGCATTGATTACGGCGGTGCTTACTGTTGGGCTGGTCGACAGCGCATAGAAAGTACCAGCGTTTGTAAGATTGCCAGTGAGATTAAGTGTGCCGCTGGTAGCAAAGTCCTTAACAGCTGTTACTCCTTGTGGAATAACTACGCTACTAACATGCTGGGAAAACTTTGGACCCATAGAGAAGCTACCGCCGACAGCATTGCCCATGGCACCTAGCTGAATGGATTGTTGCCCTGTGGCAATCATCTGGTAGACCGCCAGTCTTTCTGCGGGCGTCAGTTGAGAGCCGGAAGTGACTGTCTGCGGCTGCCCGCCAACCATTATGGTCACCTGTCCATTGGATAGGTGGTGCCTTGTGGAAAGGCTCTTCTCTGTTGAACTTAAGTCCAGATTTACCGGGGTGGCATTGCCTTGACTGCCGGAGCCTCTTGTCCCCTGTGCAAGCAGCGGTTGTGACAGCAGAAGCTGCACTATCAAAAGCACAGCAAGTGCATTCGATACGGACAACTTTGCCTGCTTCCACCAATAGTGCCCTGGGGCTCTGGCTGGGCGGCTTGCTTTAGCCAGTTTCGCAGCGGGTTTGTCAAGCTTGCTTGCCGACAAGAAATCGAGCAGTTGGAAACTGCTCGGCGGACGCCTACAGAAAGACATAGTATCCCCCCCTACATCTACATCAATCCGGCCTTTTAATTACTAATATACTCGTTTTTTCTTTACTGGTTGAGCTAATAAGGAGGCCGGCTTTAGTAAGTATTCGGCCGGCACAGGTCGGGTGCAGTCGTACGATTAGCGGCATTTTCAGCCGCTTCTCGTGCTTTTTGGCAATTTTCAAGCTTTAAGATACTTTACCCGGGGCGTTTGTAGGATGCTGGCAGAGCGAAACAGGTTTTCCTGTCTTCTGACATTGTCCAAGGGAGAAACTGGCTGGCGTCAGGAGGTGCCCTGCCAGGAGTCTTGGAGCATTCATCGAAGTAGTCCAAGAGCAGTGCCTGTGGATCAAGCCCGTTAATTAGCCAGGTCTGGAAGACACTGAACAGTTTGGCGGCGAGATTGCCGGCCCATTGTGTGCCGCTACCGAAGCTGTTTTTCCTTAAAATGACTGCGTTCCTTAGCAACCTTTCGGCACGGTTATTGTGTAGGGGGATCTGTCAATAGTTTTGTGTCAAAGGGTTAGTCCAATCTGTAATTACCCGTTGACATTTAATTGAGACCGCCACGGAGGCATACAGCTTTAGCTGTTGCCGACTGGGCGGAACCGTTGGCGGTGCAAGCCAACGGAGAG
>CAILLX010000002.1 GCA_903835185.1 uncultured bacterium
AAAAGAACTACAGACTAAAATTAAATCCATGCGTGCCACCACTGGTACCATCAAAGCAGCAGCGTGATATACTACCGACATGAACTCCGAAAGGCACTCCCCATGACCGGATCAACTAATTTCAACTACAACTGAGACATCCTCCATGGTTGATTGAGGACTGCGATGGCGCAGAATTTCGCCAATCTCTGGCAACGACGCTCCTTGACGAAGCATCTCTGTCGCCAAAGCGTGCCGAAAAAGGTGTGCTCCCTTTCTAGGACAGTCAATTCTTGCGCGGCTCAGAGCACGTTCTACGATGTGGCCAATGGCGGTCGGAAAATTCAGCGCCGTAACAGGAGCTTTAACACTGAAGAATAGGGCTCTGCTACTGGTCCGCGGTCTGCCGCTCCTCAAGTAATCGACGAGAGCTTCGCCAACATCTGTTGGAATGGGCAATTTTGATACAGACCTTCCCTTACCGCGGACGGTAATGCTAGCCTCCTGCCAGTCAATGTCATCGAGTTCTAATGAGACCACCTCACTGGCGCGTAGTCCGAGTCGAGCCAGTAGCAGAATGATGGCATAGTCCCTTCTTCCCCTAGGGTTGCTCCGGTCACAACTCGACAGTACCTTGATTATCTGGTCCATCGGCAATGCTTTCTGAACCACTGTCAGTGACCGCCCGGGCACTTTGGGTATCGCTGTTCGAAGATCGCTAATGATGTAATTCCGGAACCTAGCGAATTGCAAGAAGGAGCGAAGAGCGCAGACCGTCAGTGCAGCGCGTTTGGGTCCGAGCACCTTCGCTTGCTGTATCACGAATCTAGTAACGTCTGGTGCACGCAGGTAAGAAAGAGCAACGCCTGCGCCTCCGTGATTGAGCGTTAGAAACTTGTGCGCGATGTAACGGTAGGTAGATACCGACCTGTCAGACAAACCGCGGACATTCTGTAGATAGGTGGTAAACTCATCACACAATAAATCAGCTGAACTTTGCCGTGATGGGATCGGCTCGTACGCATCGGCTCGCTGCTCCTCAAGTATCCTGAGCAGTCGCTTTAGAGCGGGGCTATCACTGAATTTCGGACGTCGCTTTCGTGCTCGGCAACGTGAAAATTCTTCGGCATGCTGAGCAGTAATCTGCTCGGCAGAAATATGTCTTCGACTCAACCAAGCGCCGAAATCGTCCAGAAGCTTTATCATTTTGCAGGCTGGTTCAGAACCGTATCCCTCAGCCTCCAATTGCTTTGCAAAAATGTGCAGATAGTCAGCCAAAAGTCCCTGGTTTAGGCGAGCCAAGGTTCTCTTATCTTTGAAAAATTGCTCCATACCACGAGCCTCCTCTTTAAGTCTTTCAAAAGAGGACTTCCCGCTGGGCGTCAGATTATGCCGAGTTCTAATCCTGGACTTAGCTGGATCCAGGGATACGGCTGAGTCGACTCGGAATAATCAGCTACTCGGAATAATTCATTTTATTCCGCAATCGGAATAAAATGAACTCGCTGCCATTGTCTGTATCTAGTCCCAAGAGAGGAAACGGCAAGCTAGCCTTAACGGTTGTAAATGCTCGCAACACCGATACTTCTGATTTACTGAGGAGAGCAGAGCACTCTGTCCATCCAGTGGCAATGTCTGTCATGGTCAGCGTATGCAGGAATTGACCGCTGGCGCTGCTGCCTCCGTGAGCAACTAAATCTGCTTCGAAGAATCCAGGGGTTACATCGTTCCAGTCTGCGTAGGTCCTAATCGGTATGTGCTTTTTGAGTAGATAGCCTGGTCTGGTAGTGCTTTTGCGTCGTGCATACTTCTTTCTTTCCTGTTTCAGCAAGCGATCAGTGGAAGCATGACTTAAGCTCAAGAGCTTGTCGCGAGTGTCCTGGGAAATATTCAGGTGTCCGAACCTTTCCATGGAACTAATAATTGTTGGCAAGAATGGCACCAGGCGCTTCGAACATATCCTGTTGCTTGCCTTCCACACCACTATTAATGCTTCAGTTACCTTGTCGTCATATTTCCTGGCTCGTGGTTGTGCGCCTTTGCTTGGCCTTTTGCCGCCGTTGAGCAGAACGATGGCATGTTTTCTGTTGTAGCCGGTGGCGGCTACGAAGCTGTCCAGTACCTGTTGTTTTTCCTTCCAGCTTACCTTCAAATACATAGGACTGAGGGCGGCAAGCAATTCTTTCCGAGCTTTCATGGTCATTTTGAGCCTCATATATTCCCCCTTTGTCAGGGGTTAGAATTTCAATGAGGCAACAGTTAGTCAATAGTTGGAGTTTTTGTAAGGCAATGCG
>CAILLX010000003.1 GCA_903835185.1 uncultured bacterium
CGGCTTAAATCGCTAGAACCATCACCAGTTGGCAAATGTTCACATTAACCGTTGTCTACGTAGACACTAAATCGAAAATTGGAAAGCCCCACCGGTGGTGCATTTCCGAAACCGGGCAGGTTGTCAGAAAGGAAGTTCCGTTCAAGAAGCAATTCCAGCGCAAGGCGGACAGCTGCCCTGTTGATGCATAGAGCAGTCCAGCCAAAATTCTGCCGGTTGGACTGGTAATACTTTGGCTGATTAGGGGAAGCTTACAACCCCACGCCTGTCGATCTCTAAAGTGACAGAATGAGTGCCCTTATAGAAAACGAAAGTGGACGACTCCGCCGGGTACCCATCAGGAGTCAACTTGACAGCACCTGTGCCTGATACACCGTCGGGAAGCTCGACAGTAAGAGTAGCCACCTGTCCATCAAGCACTTTGTAGACAGAACGCTCCTGTAAAGTTGCCGGGGTCAATTTCACTTGCAGCGGACGCCGTGCTTGTTTGGACTGGTCTTCAACCAGCCTCAACCCCTTGGCAAACTGCAGCGCTGTCTCTTTAACTTCTGCATCTTCAGCCAGCTGACTCGCCACCCGCCAGCCAAGCACAAGAACCAAGATAAGCGCAGTCAGCTTTATAAGAAAAGGCAAGTTACAGCAGCTGATTAACTGCTCTTCTGCCCGACGCAAGAGATGGCTTATATCTTCAACCTGTCGCATCTGCAGCCTGTTAGTACCAGCGCACCTGAGAGAGATTGGTTGATGGTACCACAGCTTCTTGCCAGGTTATTGCTCTGTACCCTGTAATTACTGGGATATTGCCTGTCACCATGGTAGAGAGTCCGCCTACAGTTGTCGGATCAGTAAATACCGACACACCTTGCGGTTTAAGCTTGAAATCATAGTGCAAGAAAGCACCAGCGCCGCTGTAAAAATCAGACATTACACGGGGCACGGCAGCAACCACTGCTCCATAAAAATTTGCTGCATTGCTAAGTGGCTGAGAGCCAATATTGACAGTGGCGTTGGGAGCATAAATGACCATGCGCTCGTTGCCTAAGAGATACATGTTTTGAGTACCGTTGTAAAAAAGCTGAAGCTGGTTTGCACTCCCGGCTGTTTCAGTAATTTGATTGGTAGGCGTAATTGCCAGCTGATTGGCAGCAGCGCTACCAGCTATCCCGTTGTTGCCTGAAGTATTCATATCACCGTTATTTGTCAGTCCGTTCATATTAATCTTGGACGTATTGTCTACCGAGATAGCTGTCGAGCCTCCATTAGCACCTTGAAGGAAGAAGCGGGTCTGACCAGCACCAGAGTCAATATTGAGTTGAGCTCCATTATTCATTGTGAGCGTACTGACAATGTAATCGCCAGGTGGGATCTTCATATTATTGCCGCTGAGCTGCAGTGCCGTCACAGACGGTGTAATAGTCAGAGTCTGGTTTTGCCCAATCGTTAAACTGCCAAGACTGACAGCACCGTTGGCAGCTTGCGGCACCGGTGGTAGAGTCGGCTTTCCGTACTGCTGCCAGCCATCGACAATACCGCCGCTCCAGCCGTTTCCTGTCACCGGCACTGTACCACCGGCACCATTGGGAGCCCCATATTGTGTACCATTGGGTAGCCCAAAGACATTGTTATAGGGCTGAGTAAGCGCCGGGTTGGCAAAGGCACCAGTGGCCGGAGCTCGCGGCCAGTATCCGGTAGTGTCTCCATTGGAGAAGACGCCTCCCATTATCTGGCACCAGGGCGCCTGTGCTACCGGGCTGGCGCTCCAGGTGCTGCAGGTCTGCTGAACTGCCCTGGTCCAGTCGGAGATGGGATTGGGAAACTCGTCATGATACCCGCCCTCGACAACGCCTCGCGTCACATTGCCAGTGCCCACTTCATTGGTCGCGCCGAAAGTACCGGTATCAGCATAAAGGCGCGGGTCGGGGCTGTTGTAGCTATCAGTGGCTGCCTGCCCGACAAGTTCGATGAGCTGGGTGCCAAAAAGTCCGAAAGGAAAACCGGCACCAGAACTGCTTGTAGTGTTACTAGCTGTTACCAGCGGTTGCAGGATGACTCTCACATTGGTCACCACCGCACCATAAACAACTGTAGCCGTCACCCGCCTGTAGGGATTAGGATAACTGACGCCCTGTGTGTTTGTCGTGCCTGGCTTGAGCAAGAAACAGTTAGCAGGATAAGACAAACTGGTCATGCTCGGATCATATAAAATTGAGCTGGCACTCACCTGAGAAGTCAGCGCACCGGTCTGAGCAATAATTGGTGGATTTTCAACGACTACAGTCACCTGCGGCACAACATTATTGTTGAAGGAAAATCCTAATGTTGATACAGCATCAATAGTCGTCTGTTTTGCTGCACCAGCAGTGGTGCCCGGATCATACTGGGTGTTGATAAGTCCGGCAGCAAGCGAGCTGTTTAACTGTCCGATTGTATAATCTAATGCAGCTTCAGCTATTGCTCGTGCCGTTTGTCCATTCTTTAGAGCTGCTGTCTGCTGATAAATTGGCAACATGGCTGAAAGCAGACCTGTGGCAAACATTGTAATAATGAGTGATAGAGCCAGGACATTCGGCAAGGCGAACCCCAGCTGACGTAGCGCTGCCTGACGGCGGCGCTGCCTTTGCGGCATGAGTCTCACTGGTTGCTGGCTGGTTAGTTTAGCTAATCGCATTGTTTCCTCCTGAGCTGCCTGTGTTCAGGCATCAGGTTTTAGGTGGACTACCTACAGTCGTTGCTGCAACGTTATTGCGCATATACATTTCACTTCTGATCGGCAGGACACTCGAACGCCCACGCCCATCCTTATTGATCACCTCCAGATTGACAACGATACCAGCATAATTTTGCAGGTCCAAAGGAGTGACTGTGCTGGAGGCAGTGTTCTGGTTCTTCTCGATATACTGGAACAGGCTAAGATTGCCGCTGCTATCTTTCGGTCCGACAATACCACTCACCACAGTAGTGACAGTACCAGCTGTAATACCAGAAGGGACATTGGTCAGTCCGGTAGGAGCTGGAAAGTAGGCCATCTGCAACTGATATTCGCCAGAGTGCGACACTGTGTCAGGATCACTTACAACACAATAGACATAAGTGTCGAGCGCGCACAAAGGTGGTGCACCAGGGTAAGCCGCCGGTAATGCCTGTGGAAAACCTTTGCTATCAAAAGCTGGAACCTGCAAAATAAGACAAGTGGAAGACAGCGTATAAGGTCTGCCAATAACGCCCAACCAGGGCCAGCTGGACACAGTAACACTTCCTTGCGGACCGTAAAGCGGGTCGCCGGCGGCCGGGAAATAGTTGGCAACAAGAGTCACAGAACCATCCTCAATCGAAGCATTAGGCATCTGCGAAGGATCAACTGCTTCCGGGTGCTGCTGCGGACCTGGCGGAAGCGGCTGCACTACCGGTCCTTGCGCTGTCGGCACCACTCCGTAAAGCTCACCTATGTTGCGAGCAGATCGCACACGTTGTCCCATTATCATGAGAGCATAATTGACGGCATTAAGAGTATCCATACGCGCCCAGAGAAATCCACCCTGGGTGCTGTTCATAGACAACAACGAAATAAGCCCCACCATGACGAAAGAGACGAGCAATGCAGCTACAAGAAGGGATAAGAGTGTCTCGCCTTTAGCAGACACTGAACACCTATTCCAACTGCACCTCTTTCTTTTCACATTCATCTCCATTAATTAGCTATTGAGCCCGTTTTGCACCAGGATTGTGTACCCCCTGTATGTGTGACTGCCACTGCCATCCAGGTACGTAAACGAGACAGCTACATTAGCCCATATATTTTGCGCAGCTGGCGTAATGACAATTTGCACCTGGTTGTTGACGACCTGAAATCTAGTGTTGCCCCCTGTGGCTGTCGACGAACCAGCACCAGCCGAGTAGGTAAGAGCCGTCGTGTCTTGCAGCAGCGGTCGCGGGAAGAGGCTGTCGGTACAGCTCGCCTGCGTTCCGCTCATAACCGCATAATGCGTTTGTGGGCTAGAGTTAGGACAAACTGTTGAGTACGGCAGAGCCCTGATAGAATCTATGCACTCTTGTGCAATACTGGCAGCCATAATCTGGCTCTGCGCCATATTGCTCAGAGAAAAAGTGTGCACATACAGCTGGAGAATGCCAGCACTAAATATACTGGCTACCAGAAAAGCAATGAGAACCTCAATAAGAATTGCCCCCTTCTGACCCGGGGCTCGCCCAGGTGTCTCAGTCCTCGCTTGTCTGGCACGCACCGGCTTCACGCCAGGAGAGGCTAGATCCTGCCTGCTCCTCCATGGCTGCACGACTGCAAGACTCAGTTCAACCTGAGCCTCCAGACAGGAAGTCCACAGCACAAAATCTTGCTGGCCATTCAGGGATCTCCTGCCTGGGCAGCATGACTTGACACTCCACCTTGAATGTGAACCGCCACTCATATTCTTACAAGGGTCTGTTTCCGATGTCCTGACTTCCACACTCCATTTATGTACCCCAAGAGTGTTGGCAGCAAACCCTAAAGGCTGATTTCAGTTAACTCAGTAAGTGAAACTAACGTCATTTTTCATCGCAAAGCATAAATTCCTAGCAGAACATTCACCGGCAATAAATTGGAACAAACTTACTATAGTCAGAATATCCTCATTACGAGACCAGCAATATTCATGCCAACTGGCTTAAACTAAGGATTATGATTGTGGGTTGAAACGGACAGTAGATTTGAACACACCATAGCAAGAGGCTAGAGCAGCAATTTCACAGTACCTTTTTGTAAACAGTTTTCGTCGCCTCGGTCCGCTGGAGCAGTTGCTTGCAGTAACAGCTATAGCAGCACTTCTAATATACGGCTGGACAGCCAGCGAGTCGTTGCGCTCTGCCTGGCAATCACACGAGACTGCAGTCAGTCTGGCCCAGATGCTCAGAGACTTTCAGGCTTACGCAGCCAAGCACAACTGTTTTGTTTATATCAGTACTGTCCCGGCAACCCCTAGCCGCTGCTCGGCTTGTATAGCAGTCGATCAGAGTAATAATGAGCTTAAACGCACACTGTTTCCTCAAACTATTTTCGTCACTGGCGTAGTCACAGTAGATCCACAAGGCATACCGACAGCGCCGGCACAGTTTACCGTCACTTGCGGAAAACACATAAACCAGGTTCAGCTTGATGCCAGAGGCAACATCTCGCTGCCTTTGGCTCAGGAGTAGTGGCGCGTCGAGACGCGCCCGCGGGCGGCTCGCGAGCCGCCCCATCCCAACTTGTCCCTAGGCAACACAACGTAATAACACTGCCTGACAAGGCAATCAGTTATAGAAACAAGCAGATGACACTCACATCAGGGATCGCAACTGCCTATAGGGGATGCGCAGCATCACACTTGTCGATTAATATTTGATAAGGCAGCACTGGGATGGCTTTTACTGTTGATCACCTACTCCACCTGGGTATAAACGAAGTAGTGTGTGAAACTGGCGGACTATATATGGAAACTCCTGTTGCTAGGCGGAAGCGCAGCAACCTGCGTGCAGAAGCAGGCGTATACATGATTGAGTTGCTTATGGCAATTGCAATCAGTGCCATGCTTTCGGCTACTCTCGTAGGCTCAATGGCAGATACTGAGAGACTGTCCACTGCTGGACCGGAACCTGTCAACGATTTTGAGACAACATTAAACGGTAATTAAAGAAGGCTTGGCTACGTTTTGGCATAGAGAGGGTTCGGTGCTGATGGCACCGTTCCGGTCTGTCAGCAGTGCAGCTGGCGCTGCATCAGCTTCCAGA
>CAILLX010000004.1 GCA_903835185.1 uncultured bacterium
CCGACCAAGATTGTGACTATTGCGATTTCGCACGTTGGGTATTCAACTGCCAACCGTCACTATGCACACGTAGACTGCCCAGGCCACGCTGACTATGTTAAAAACATGATCACCGGTGCCGCTCAAATGGACGGTGCTATTCTTGTTGTCTCCGCAGTTGATGGCCCGATGCCACAGACTCGCGAGCACATCCTTCTTGCAAAGCAAGTTGGTGTACCAAAGATCATTGTTTTCCTTAACAAATGTGACTTGGTGCCAGAAAAAGACCTCCTTGACCTTATTGAAGAGGAAGTTCGCGAACTTCTCACAAAGTACGGTTTTGACGGCAAAGCTACTCCTATCATCCGCGGTTCTGCTACCAAGGCTCTTGCAGGAGACGCAGAAGGCGTAGCTTCAATCGAAGCTCTCCTTAACGCTATGGATACTTATATCCCTATGCCAGTTCGAGACATTGATAAACCTTTCCTTATGCCTATTGAGGACATCTTCTCAATTGAAGGCCGAGGTACAGTTGTAACCGGTCGTATTGAGCGCGGTACTGTCAATCTCACCGATGAAGTTGAAATTGTCGGTCTAAAACCAACTCAAAAATCAGTTGTGACTGGTATTGAAGCTTTCAACAAGCAACTTGATAAAGGTATGGCAGGCGACAATGCAGGTGTCTTGCTCCGAGGTCTTAAGAAAGAAGACGTAACTCGAGGACAGGTGCTCTGCAAACCAGGTACAACCACTCCTCACACAGAGTTCGAAGCAGAAGCCTTGATTTTGAAGAAAGAGGAAGGTGGCCGACACACTCCATTCTTTGCTGGATACAAGCCACAGTTTTATATCCGTACTACGGACGTAACTGGTGATGTTATCCTCAATCCTGGTACCGAAATGGTTATGCCAGGCGACAACGTAAACTTCAAGGTTAAACTTGTTGCTCCAGTAGCGCTTGAAGCTAATATGCGCTTTGCAATCCGCGAGGGTGGCAAGACCGTTGGCGCCGGCGTGGTTACAAAGATCATTGCTTAAATTCTTAAAATAAATTCCAAAACCATGGCCGAAACAAAAAAACCAACTAAAAAAACAAAAGTAGCGACAGCTTCCAAAAAAGATGTCTCTAGCAAATTGCGACTTCGTGTGCAGGCATACGAGTACAAACTTTTGGATGTTTCGGTCAAGCAGATCATGGACACGGCTATGCGATACGACGTAGAAGTCCAAGGTCCGATTCCGCTTCCAACGGAAATCAAGAAATACACCGTGAACCGTTCGTCTTTCATTTTCAAAAATGCACGAGAACAATTTGAAATGAGAATTCACAAACGTATTATTGATATTATCAACCCAACAGCAAAAGTTGTTGAAGCTCTAAGTAGCTTGTCACTACCGTCAGGTGTGAGTATTGACGTCAAAAGCGTCTAACAATCCTGTTAATCTACTGCTATGAAATTAATCCTTGGAACAAAGGTGGCGATGAGCCAAATATTTGACGACAGTGGCGTGGTACATCCAGTCACGGTCATTTCGGCTGGCCC
>CAILLX010000005.1 GCA_903835185.1 uncultured bacterium
CCATGATTAAACACTCGGTTGTGTTGGCATTCAAGGATGTGGTTCGTGCAACGCTCTCCCGCCGGATCAGACTGAGGGCAGGTTCAAGAACGAAAGGATGCGAATGAGAATCTGCAGAACCTGATCACCTGATGGACCGGATCTCAAAGATCTACATAAATTGATACTGTTTTCATAAGGTTCTATATATTGCACTATATCTCCGGTACACATAAATATATTGAACCTTAAGCCAATTTACCACAACGCAGGCTTACTGCCAGCATTTCGTGACTACAGCTCCTGATTCCCACAATAACCAGACAGCCGTATCAAGCGACTGGCGTCAACCAACGGCGGCGAGCAGTCGGAATAGCTCAGTTCTTCCGAGCGCTGCGCAGACTACTATGCTTTTCTAAGCTTAGCCCAGGCTTGCTTTTTCGTCAGTTTCGAAGCAGCGTTTAATGCGCTTGCAGTGCGTGATTGAAGACTAAGCAGCCCTCTCTTCTCCTCCCAGTCCCTAACCGAGGTTGCGCTCACACCAAGGATGACAGCAAGCTGATTATGAGACATGTCCAGCCGGGCACGTAAATCTCGCACAGTTTTACCTGTCGGAGACATTCGGTGCGACTCTTTTGCACCGCCGCGCGCCTTGGGCGCCCCCGAAGCCGGCGAGGACGCCGGCGCTCCCGGCTGGCGATCGGCTTGTCGTACCGGACGAGTCACGCCCAAAACATTTCCAGTAGAGCCAGTTCGTCCTGTTGGCTTGGCACCTGTGTGCGTCGTGGAGGACACTCCTGTTGAGTGCGTTGTCGGTTGGCTGGATCTCGTCTGTTTGATTGGCTGGCGGACTGGGTCTAAACCGCTGTCAGGTCCGCTCTTCAACTGGCGAGACTGTGGCTCCTTGGACATGCCGGACTTTGTCTTGTGCCGACTGTTGCTCGGCGATGCCTCGGCCGCCATTTCGATGCCAAACAAATCTTCCAGGTCGCTGTCAGCAATGTGCCGGTCGCTGCGCTTGCTGCCAATCACTGATGCAGCAGCATCTGCTTCTATCAGCTCTTCATGATCGACACCACGCAGAACAAAAAGCAGCTCGGGTTGTTCATCCAGCCGAGCACCAACACCGTAAAGGACTGCAGCAACATGCTTGCACATAACAGCCCAGTCAGGGCAACTACAAGCCAGGTTTATTTCAGACGGCAGAGGAAATAGACCAGCCTGGCGATCAGTGACAACTGTCATGACACTGTTGGAAAGCTTTCCTTGAAGCAACTCAAGCAAGGAGCCAATTTTTCCGGAGCAACGCTCCTTAACAGCAGACCATTTCTGTTGTGACAACTGCTTAATGCCAATCTTCACATCATAAAGCTCAGAGCCGCTGACCATGGCCTTAATTTCACCGCCGCCAATCTCAAGATGGCATACAGATCCGTTGCGCACATAAGTACGCCCGCGAGGCAGGCGGTTTTCGTAATCACTGAACGATTCCAGATGCTGGCACCATGACTTCCCCCAGAACGTGCGCGCAATCGTTCGCCCTGCAATCTCAACTCCCTGAACATTAATACCCTGCTTGCGCAATTTGTCCATCTTGCGCCCGGCTTTCTCGCGACGCTGAGCAACGCTTACATATGGTCTATAGCCCCATCCCCATCCCATCATGATTCTCCTGTACACACTCGCTCAAGGTCCAAACTTACCATATCGAGCAATTCTCGATCACTCAATTCAGTTAACATGCCCTCTCCACCATCGGCAAGAATATCGTCGGCAAGCTCTGATTTCTCTGTAATTAATGCATCAATTTTTTCTTCAATCGTTCCACGGCAGATAAACTTGTGGACAAGCACATTGCGATGCTGACCGATGCGATACGCTCTGTCAGTGGCCTGATTCTCAACAGCCGGGTTCCACCAGCGATCAAAATGAATCACATGCGATGCTGCCGTCAGATTGAGCCCTGTGCCACCTGCTTTGACTGTAAGCACCGCAAACGGCGCTGTATCTGCTCGCTGGAACATATCCACAATATCTTTCCGCTTGCTCACAGCTATGCCACCATGCAACACCACCCCGGAGCGTCCAAATATTTCGGACAGAAAAGTGGCGATTGGGCTGGTCATCTCTTGAAACTGGGTGAACACCAGCACCTTCTCCTGTCGTGAAGCAATCTCATCGCAGATAATTCTCAAGCGATCAAACTTTCCACTGGCAGCCGGATCGTATTCTCCATCGGCAAGGAGCTGGCTGGGATGATTGCAAATCTGTTTAAACTTGAGAATGAACGACAGGACTAGTCCGCGCCGTTTGATACCATCTACCGTTTTTAGTGCCAGGCTCAACTCTTCAACCAGCCTGGAGTATAGAACTGCCTGCTGTTTTGCCAATCCACAAAAAACTTTCATCTCTGTCTTGTCTGGCAGATCAGAAATGATAGTTTTATCTGTCTTGAGCCGCCTGAGAATATAGGGACTGACAAGATTACGCAAAGGAGCATAGCGGTTGTGCTCCCGCGCATCCAGACTCTTCACAAAAGACTTAAATCTTGCTGTCGAACCTAGAAGACCAGGACAGAGAAAATCAAATATAGACCAGAGGTCAGAAAGACGGTTTTCTACCGGTGTTCCTGTAAGAGCAATACGCGATTCGCTCTTGAGCTTTTTAACTGTTCTGGTTTGCTGCGCAGATGGATTCTTAATAGTCTGGGCCTCATCAAGAATCACCAGACGCCACTTGCGATCCAGCAACCAGCTCTGGCGGGCAAGCATTCCATACGTGGTCAGGACAAGATCAACCCCGCCAAGACTCTTATCTGGCTCTGTGTTGAGTGCCGCCAGGTCGCTCGCACTCGACTCGGCAGGATGAACGAAGAGTGCTCTTAATGCCGGAGCAAAACGCTCTATCTCTCCCTTCCAGTTGGCTAGCAATGATGCAGGCAACACCAGAAGTGACGGTCTGGGAGGCAGCCTCTTAGCCTCTTTAATAGACAACAAAAGAGCCAAAATCTGGATGGTCTTTCCCAATCCCATGTCATCAGCAAGACAGGCACCCAGACCCAGGCTGGAAAGAAACCAGAGCCAGTCGTGTCCTACCTTTTGATAACTGCGCAGTGTCCCATGGAAGCTAGTGCTCTGCTTGGTTGCAGCCAATCTGTTTGGATCCCGCAAACTGTTCAGTGTCTCAGCAAGCCAGCTGCCCGCATTCACAAAAGACCACTGGCAATCTTCGTCGAACGCTGCACCATCGCCGTCGAGATTGGACGGAGCGCCGGCCAGCAATCGCATACCTTCGATAAAAGAAATACCGCCCTGGGCAGCTTGCTTCTCCACCTGACTCCAGTGTGCCAGGGCCTCTGAAAGCCGCTCACTATCTATCTCTATCCATTGTCCTTTTATATAGAGAAGCCCTTCCTGGGCGTTCAAGATCTGCCTTATCTCCTCCTGTGTCAACCTGGTATCACCCAGAACAAGATCTGCCCTGAAGTCGAGCATGGCATCGAGTCCAAGACTGTTCTGCTTTTTCTCGCCAATTGTCACAGTCACGCGCGGTCGTGGACGCTTGCGCCACCAGTCCGGAAGCCGCACCAGAAGACCGCTCTCCTCAAGGATGGGAACTTCTTTTAGTAAGCGGTAAGCCTCTGCCGGCGTCCACATAAGCGGATGAAAAACATCTTTGGACTCCACCAGCTCCCGCACGAAGGCACTTTTCTCGCAAGCCAGCTGCACAGGAGAGAGAAGGTTGACTAGCGCTTTCTTATTGCGCTCGCCTGCATATGCCTGAAGAGCCTTGCTCAGCGGTTGATACTGCACCCGTCCGCCCCGTGACATTCGTGGTGCATAGGTCGCCATAAATGCAAAAGGAAAGCCAGCATCGCGTTTATTCTCGGCCAAATGAAAGCATACGCGCCCTACCTGATGCCAGAGTGGAGCATTCTTCTTCAGCCAACTGCTCAAGGTGGTATCAGAGGATGAGACCGCCTCAAACACCCAGCTGTCCAGCTCGTTCCAGAAGTTGCGAAGCATCTCCACATTCAAATACTCAGCACCACGCATCGGCGGCATGCTCGAGAGCATCATTTCCAACTCTGGCAAAGGCGGTGCCTCAATCGACTTCAGACCTTTGTCTGCCAGCTCTGGAGTCCGGCACAATTCTGTAAGAAAAAGACAGGCAAACTCTCGCCAGTAGGTCACTGAAGGTGACAGCGGAGAACTTGAACTGCGAGCAGCCAAGGCAAAAAGACCTGATACCTGGTGAGCCGAGAAGGCATCAGCAAGACTCTTCGACCATGGATCCGGAAGAGCAGTCTCACTCGATCCTGACTCTTCCAACAAAAGATGGCCGGCAGGAGTAACCGCAATCTCCCACGTCATTGCAACACCCTTCGCCGGAGCACCACCGACAAATGAACAATCCGCGCTACGGTCGGGCGGCGGTCATGTCTTCTGCTTTTTGTCTCAATCCACACAATGCTCACACTTGACTGCCATATCATCATCGTCCAGATTCCAGTGGCAGAACACCATAGGCTGAACATAGGAGCTAATCGTTTTGACTCAGCTGTGAGCGTCAATGCTTCTTAGCCCTCTCAATAGAGCTCCTAGCCTTTTACGAGACATTTGCGCCTGCTTCACAGGCGGAGCCTCCTCACGTAACATCGCCTGGAAAATCTCTCCAGCCAGGTTAGCTTCCAACTCGTGACGCTGCGTCCCACCCAGATGGAGCTTCATTTCTCTCGTACTTATTCTATAGGCAACATGCTGCATCTGGGCATCGAGAAGCCTCCCAAGCACAACTGGCGCTTCTGCATTTTTTAGAGCTTTGCTGTTGTTATACCAGGCATGCAAGCGCCGCGCGTCCTGAGCAAGCTGATCCGTTCTGGTGGCGTCATTCACCAACTGTTCCAGTTCACATCCGAGTATCTTCTTTGCATAGCTTTCATCAGTAGTAAGCCGTCCAACAACAGTACGAGCAACCTTGACGGGATCGCCCTCAATTTCAGCTTCATCAATGTCCAGCCTGGCTGACCTAATTTCATTGAGTCTGTCCTTAAACTCTGGCAATCGGATAGCTTCTGCCCTTTCCTGTTCGTGCATCTGCTGGCGGTAGGACAGCATCAATTCATCGGCACGGACAAGGTCATCAAACGACAATACCTTGCCGGCTGCTTGCAGCTTTGCATCGGCTTCCAATGCCTGTTTTACAACTTCCCGGCGCATCAACTCAGTTTGCTGTTCGGTCGATTCACAAAAGCATTTACGTACAGCTTCTAAGTCAAAGGCACCCTGACTCCTCAACTCATGCGCCACGGCTCGTATCATAAGGAAATATTGCTCATGATGCAACAACTCATGGTACACCGTCTCTTTATTGAGATGCTTTCCAGAACACAACCATGATTCCCGAATCATCATCTCGCCATCGCTGTAGGAAGCGCGGGCACCGCGACGATTCATTTCACGATCACTTAAAATTCTAACTTTAATTGGCGGCAAATCATGGTTGCTACAGAACTCATTAATCGCCTCCTGCACAGCATTGCGGCGCACCTTCAACGCGCGCGCATGCTCGGCAACCACCTTGTGATATTCGTGTACGCCGCTCGGCTGAAGCATTTTATGAAGCTGGACCTTCTTAAACAAACTGCTCAAATCACTCCACTTATCTGAAACTTGATCAACTGTTTTTTTGAGCCCCTGCATCTCTTCAGGTTGAAACAGTATATGATTCTCCACTTTCAGTCGTCCGATGAGCTTCAGGCGTCGCGAATCGTCAGCTAGATCGAGCTGTTTCTCTATAGCCCTATTAACAATGCGGCTTGAGTCCACCGGATCTTCTACCGCAGTATCATTTCCCTGTTTATGCAGGTTACCAGCATCAGTGCCGAGATGACCGGCTTTGGCAAGAACATCCTCTGGTGTTGCACCAGCTTTGAGTGCAAAAGCTACTCCTTGTTCTCCGGCAATGCCTTCATCCCAGCTTTTAACTTCTAACGATTGTTTGTGCTGCTCGAAAAGACGGCGAAGCCTTTCTGGCTCAGTTGCAGGCAACTCCAATCCGTCTACCGGCCTCAGCAAGTCAATCTCACTTGCATATCTAAGGCTAGCCTCCTGCAACTGACCCTGCAGCCTTCTCAATGCAGTACGCTCGCCAGAGACGGTAAGTCGTGGCAGCTTCTCATAGGAACTGCCATCAAGCCGTTTGGCAAAACTGGTATTTGTCGTACCATCAAAAAGTGTGACTGTTCCTTCGGCTACATTGATCTCATATTGACCTCGCCACTGATGAATCGTGCCATCCGGCAAAACAAGGAATGCTTTTGACGGATTGCCATTGTCTCCAGCAAAAGACTCAAAGCGTGATCCATCCTGAAAACGCATAGTTGAGCGATCATTAGGCCATTCGATGTAATAGCTGTCCTGTCCATCCAGACACTTAATCACTGCAAGCCAATCCCAGTGATCAGCAGTGCTAAATTTAGACCGGTCGCCTGTCTTCAGCTCCTCGGCACCAATTTTCAGCTTAAAGCTCTCTTTGTCCCACGGCTGGAACTTAACATCCTGACGAGACAACCTGTAGATAAAGTTGTATACATCAACATACTCGCCCTGAGCCGGTGACTTGCGATCGCCAGTTCCTGAAAGCCAGGCTGATGCATTGTACTGGTCTGACACCTTACGCCTGGACAATTCACCAGTTGCAAACGCCTCCTGTTCATGAGCCCACTGCCGATACACTGGATAAAGCTCATGCAACTGAGCACTTATCTGTGCTTGACGCTCTTTCAAGATACTCTCAAGGAGTGTCTTGGCAGCTGTCTCATCCCAGCCGTGACTCTTGTCGCTGAGAAAGTAGTCAATCAGCCTTTGAGCATCAGGAGATGGTGACTTACCAAATAGCTCTTCAATACGCACTGAAACAAGCGGAATAAGAGCTTCAGTTAAAACAGCAGTGGCACCGTTCTCCTGTCGCACTTTCTCTAACGCCCAATTGGTCACATTTTCATTATGCCACCACTCTTCTATAAGTTTGCCTTGCGGCAATGATCTTTCTAACTCAGCCACTCTGGCCAAATCCTTCTCTGATAAGTTTCTGGCACAAGCAAGAGAATTCTCTAGATATTCACGCTCAAGCGGTCTGCCAGTAAGCTCTTCATAGCGCCGCTGCACCGCGGTCAGCTGTACACCATCAAGAGGACTCTCGTGATTGCCGGCAACATCGTTGGCCAGCTTCCTCACCAGCAAACTATCTTGCTCGTTGTGCGCCACTTCATGGAGCAGCTCGCTTATCAGGACCTCCGGATACCCAATACCGCGCAGTGCTAGATCAGAGACGAAAATCCTGCCGGTGCCAAGCTTATAAGCAGCATCAGCACGCCCTAGATACGTGGTATCAATTGAAATTGACGGCAACTCAAGCTTGCGGCAAAAATCATTGACTATGCTGCGGAGAGTTTCTGCCCGATCTCTGCGAATATTATGGACCTGCTCAGACCAGACTCTGTTGTACTGCTCATAAGCAGCACGCTCATTGTTGTAGAGATAGAGCAAGCGGTCGTGTCCATGCAGAGCATCACGCATCTCGCTCTGCCTGTAATAGATATCAATACCCAGATCGTGACCAGACGCAAGTACATCAGGCAGCTCAGACTCGATAGCAGTGCGAGCTGCCAACCAGGCATCCTTCCAATCCCGCTCGGCAGCGACTCCTTCAGGTCCACCCTGCCTGTCAACTGTCGACCATTGATCAATCTCGCTTTGCAAGGACTCAGTCAACGCCTGCAAACGCTCAGGTTCCACCAGCCTGCTGCCTGAAATATCGCGCAGCTCAGAGTCACTAACAGACTGAAGTTGTCTGTCAGCAACATAAGACTCGACCGGACGCTCCATATCAGACAATGCCGATGACCTTCTCAAATCAAACGGTTCCCGAATTGAGTGCAACATTCCGTCGCCAGCTGACAGAGCAGACGCTTGCTCGAGATCTACAGGCAATGCCTCACGCAGCTCATTCTTCAATCTGTGCAACCCACGCCGACCTAACAGATCAAGCACTAGCTCTTTGCTGTCTGCAGGCATACTGCCCAAACAATCAATCAAATGTGCCTTAAATGAATGAAACTCTGCTTCCGCCTTAGACCTTTCTGTTTGTCTTACTACGGCTCCCGACTGTTCTCCTGTCTCTCCTTCCAGCTGGGGCCGCCCCAATCGTCCAGATTGATGCTGCCAGCGATCACACGCATCATCCAGGAAAGCACAAACATTCTTGGCAAACTCGTCAGGAGTGCGTCCAGATTCAGCTATCAGTTCCGGCACCCCGGATTTATACATCTCGTGCAACAACTCCAGATATTGCGGACCAGCCCAGACGCCGCTCTGTTCCTTGTCTGTTATCTGTTCTCGAATCCGTCGCAAATTCTCAGTAACAGCGACAGGAATGTTATCAGGTCGAGCCGAGCCCGCTGCCGGCAACTTATCGTCAATCTGGCTTTCTGCCGAACGGCCTGTTCTCTCTCCAGTTGCTTGCTCACTTCCTTGCAGAGGCACCACTCCTTGCTCGGCTCGCAAGCGTGCCACCATTTGAGCTTTCAGTTTAATAGCGAAATCAAACTGTTCCGCCTCACTGGGGCTCAAGCCTTTTACCTTTAATGCTCTTATCTGCGACTGCAACTCGGCATATCCAGCTGAACCTGGATCCGGGTGACCTTTCTGCAGCTCGTCTAGCACAGCGAGTCTGGACTTTTCTTCGTCGTTCAGCTTCTCCGGATACTTAAGCGGAGCATTCCAATATGCCACTTTGCCATCTTCAGTGCGGGGCGGATTATTTGCAGCAATCCACTCTTCCAGCTGCTCATTGACGCGCAAGACTGCTTGCTCAGAACGTTGAAGCCCAGCGTCAGCTAACAGCTTTGCCTCAGCGCTCATAACACTACAGGCAGATGTGAAGCTGTCTCTGACCGAATTAAGGGCGACCTCTAACTTTGCATCTTGAAGTGTAGTGCCTGGACCTCTGATGGCGACAATTTTGGCCCAGCCGTCCGGACAGGCATAATTAATCAGCGAATCGGCGTCTATCACTGCTCGCGAAGCCTTATACCATGCAGAGCCTTCATGCGGCACCCACCAGTGTTCAACTCCAATGAGCTTAAGGAGTTCCTTTTCTTTCGCAGTGAAATCGATCTCTGAATGGTCTGCAGTCAGATGTTTTGGATCTAGCGGATTGCCTATCTTTTCACAGATCCGGTCGAGAGCGGCACTGCGTAGATCCACAGCTTGCTTATCTGCCTCACGTTCGGCAGGAGTCATCTCTCCCTCAGGTCGCGGTTTAGGCAGCTTCCCTGAAATTAAGAGGCGCATCATGAAAGCCATGAACGCCGGAGGCCCAATCTGGTGCTCTCTTATGGCGGCAACGATACCTTGAATACGCTCTAAATTGCCTGGCTCTGCCAGATCGAAATAGCTGGGCAAAACTTCAGCAGCAGCTTCTGCACCATGGACATTGTGCAAGATAAAGTTTTCCGGAGTCTTTACTGCATCAGAGAAGAGCGATGCCAGGATTGCATCCTCAGTCTGTTCCGGAGTCAACCTAGCCTGCCGGGCAGCCTCGGCATCTTCAGTTTGTTCTGGAGTTAGCTTAGTGGCAACCTCAATCACCTGATCAATTTCGCCACGCGTATGCTTCCAGTTGATGTTTTGATAGCCCTCTTCACGTTGCTCGACAGGCAGCTGATCGTTGAGGCGCTTAAGTGCGTCACGCACTCTGGCCTTGATTTTGAGCACTCGCTCCTTCTGCTCTGCACGAAGAACAGTTGCTGAAAGAAGCTCAATCTTGGCAGCTAGAGAAATTATCTTACCTTCAACGTCCCTGACAGGCACCACCTTCAAATCATCAAGCAGTTCGTGAAGAGAAAGTCTCTCAGACTCCTGCCGAGAAAGCTTCTCTCCAGAGGCGCTCTCACGTTCCAGCACGGCAAAGCACTCAGCCCATTTATGATTATTGGACAGTTCATTGATCGCTGCAGCTGCCGCTACCTCGCGAGGTGCAGAATGTTGTTCTTCAAGAGCACTTACCTTTTCTCGTGTCTCGGCGTCAGCTCTTGCTGTCGAGCCAGAATCCGACCGCTCTGTAGCACCTTGATCTTTGGCTGCTATTGATTCACTACCAGCGCGGCGCCTCGACGCTGCCTCTGAAGCAAGGTCCAGTCCGACTTCCTCGAAATCTGCCCCTCTGCCTATCTTCTGTCGAGCCTTGTCGGCATACATGGCGTGATCAGCTTGAGCCAGCAGCTCTGTGCTTGGAGTATGATTGCCGGGCTCGAAAGTGGCACAGCCGACACTAAGCGAAACAGTGATTGGACGCTCACCAACCGGACCATGTTCGCTAGCCGGCACAATACTGACCTGCCCTTCCCTGGCAGACAAATCAACCTTTACAGCATCGCGCAAGCGATTTGCCACGACTTCGGCAGCTCGAGCATCTGTACCCCTGAGAATCAGACAAAACTCATCGCCCCCAATGCGAGCAATAATATCTGATGGGCGCAGTGTCTTAGTGAGCAATTCGCCGACTACTTGGAGCACTCGATCTCCACTGCCATGTCCGTGTTTGTCATTGGCCAGCTTAAACAAATTGAGATCAAGAAGAAGCACAGAGCATGGAGCATCCTGCCTGACAGCCAGGGACATCTCTCTCTGTAGTGCTGCATCAAAACCTTTGCGATTGAACAATCCTGTTAAAGAATCAGTGCGGACTGATCGGAATAAATCTTCAACAACTTTGATGAGTTCCGCCTTGGACAGTTTTGCTAATCCAGGAGCTAAAACCGGTCCATCTATGCGCAATAAATGTGGCTGCCTCAATGCAGCTTCAGCATCCGCTGCAGGAGCGAATTCCTTAAGCGCAAGAGCAGCCTCGTCAGTTGTATGTTCGTGCACGCCTACAGGAACCTGCAAGCTTACTTCGTCACCAGGCAGCCCTCTTGTCGCCTTCTGGCGAACTTTGTCGGCATACATAGCTGCGTCAGCTGCTTCGAGAATCTGAGAACGTTTGGCATGAGCGCTATCGAAAGTTGCACAACCAATGCTAAGAGAGACTGTCATCAGCTTTTCGCCTGGATTCTGATGCAACCCGGCAGGTGTCACTACCGGAACACCTTGCCTTTGCGAAAGCTCAACTCTGACACGTTCGCGCAATCTGGCAGCAAGTATCTGAGATTGTTCTGCATTGGTGCCAGGGAGAACAACAGAGAATTCATCACCACCAGTGCGTGTTACTGTGTCTGTGTTCCGGCACGCAGATCGCAAGAGTTCACCAACTACCTGCAAGACACTATCGCCGGCGGCATGACCGTGCATGTCGTTGGCAGCCTTAAATAAGTTGAGGTCTATTTGTAAGACAGATACAGGAGCCTCAGGATGTCTGGCACTAAATGCTAACTCACTATCCAAATGAGACTCAAATACTTTGCGGTTAGGCAAACCAGTGACAGCGTCAGTATGTGACGTGTTATATAAGACGGTTGCCACTCGTCTCAGCTCAGGCGCTGTCAGGTGTTGCAGCCGTCGTGCAACCGGACTTGCCTCAGTGCGCAGTGTCTGCGGCTCTGCACTGTCAGGAGCAAACGAACTCCGTGCACGGGGAGAATCAGAAAGATTGGCTTTCCACCTTCTAGACTCTGATGCAAATGCCTCACCACTGACAGTGCCTTTCCCTCCCGGTGAAGCCAGATCATACACGTCGGGATATTTATAGGCAGCCAGACTTTGAGGATCTGCATACTGACCATCCAGACCAAATCTATGTAAGTTTCCTTCCAGATCCTGCAGACGAATGCTTCCATCCGCCTCAATTTCTATGGTAGAAGCATCAAGCAGCCAGTTGTGGTTTCTACCTGAGCTGGTTATTACTGGTTCGCCATCTACCAGAGTGACGCTTACTCCTCCAGGAAGATAATACTGGGTGACACCACCTTCCTGATCGCGTGTAAAAGCAAACCGGTGATTCTCATAGACAGTCCGTGTTGTGCCATCCGGTCTGACAGCCACCTGCCTCCGGGCACCGGCATCACGCTGCCAGATCAACCCATCAAGCTGTTTGCAAACTTTAAATTCAGTAGCATTATGGATGCTAGTCAGGACCAGTCTCTTTCCTTCATTTAGCTGGAAAGTGCCTGCCCATTCACATTCACGCCCGTTGTGCTGAACAAGATAACCCTTGTCACCTTTTATCTTAAAACCTGTGCCATCAGGGAAGCTCATCAGAATAGATCCATCATCACCCTGGCTGATAGATCCTTTTGTTGCTGCCTGCTCAACTGGTTGCGCGAGCCAGCTGTCCAACTCCCTTTGTATCTTATTTCGCTCGAACTCAACTGCCACACGGCGGTTGACTGTACCTGGCTTGAAGGCTTCCTGACCCGCAAGCAGAGCAGTTAAGGAGCGAGCATCACCGATTGAGCGCCCTATAGCTGGTTCTCGGATTGGAGTATGAGGAAACGGCTTCATTTCTCCCCAGTCCAAACCTCTGTCAGATGTTGCCGGCTGCAACTGTTCAGGTCTGGTTGTGTCATCGTAGGCACTGTACCGCTGTCCATCAGTTGAATGGACAACAGGATCGCTTGCTCGCGGATCAAGGATGAATTCTTTGCCTTCCACCTTGACTTTGAGCCAGGCATGAGGTTGATCGTTGTACAGACCGCGCACAATGCCTATACTTACACCTTCCTGGTGCCCGATTAATCCCTTAAGAATGTGAAAAGCAACAATTGCTTGCGGCTGGCAGAGTCCCCAGCGTTCTTTATAAAAGTCTCCGGCAGGCACGTCCTGGGCATAGTACTTCTGATTGAGAGCTTGAAGGATGCGCGCCTCTTGCTGCGCTCTCTGTTGGCTGCCACCACCACTTTCAACTGGTGGCTCCATACTCTCTTTGACAAACTTGCCAACCTTTTCGCTGATATTCACGAGACTATCGGGGTTGGAGCTCTCATACCGGGGCGCACCATTTACATCATGAAGGTTCTGCGCAATCTGCAAGCTTGAATCGCCACTTGGGCGTATGCACAACTGGGCAGCAAAGTCGTTAAAACTCTGAGAAAGTCCAGGATCATGTCTGTCATAAGTAATTGTGAAATCAGAATGTTCACCGCGCCTGTAAGCTGCTCCGCCGACAACAAAAGCTTCCAGGTTTCCGGCAAAGCGGGTACCGTCAGGCAAGTGTGTGACCGTTTCGCCATGCTCTATGTCGCGACTGGCTGCGCGTGCTTCAGGTGAACGAGTAGAAGCAGCTGAATCGGCAGTAAGCTTCGGCAGTCGCAGAGCCACATCTGATCTAGCTGCAAATCGCTCACCGTCAGAATGTGGACTGGCCGCAATCGATCCCTGTCTCCTGGCTAAGAGGGCTTCTGCTGCACTGAAAACTTGTGCGGCTTGTTGTCGGGAAGACAGCGGCGTTGCTGGCTGATGTTGCGCAGAGGCAATTGGTGCAGAGTTCTGTTTTGCAGCCAGGTTTTGTGCGGCAGGACGTGTTACACCCTGGGCAGGCACGTTCGCAGCCGGATTTGCGGCAGCCCTGTCCTGCAGCCATCTTATGCCCGTGCCTATATCTCGAGCCCAACCGGGGAAACCCTCGGGAGCTCCACGCCAGGGACGGGAGATCTGATCGCGAAAAGTTTTGAGTTGCTCAATCTGCACAGGAGCAGACAAGAAGGGATTGGAAGAGGGCAAGTCATGACTGACTATATGAAACGGCTGGACCTGCATGATAAGTCTGTTCAATACTGCGCCAATCTCTCCGTGCCCGATTGTTTGTTGAGATGGACTGACCCAGTCTGCATCTTGTGGTGTCGCCAGAATATAAGGAGCGCGCTCCGGCGAGGCAGATCCCTTGTTCCCTGCTAGAGTGACACGATCACCGGTCTGCACCATTGTGTCCCTAAGCGTCTTGCTGGACCAGACATCTAGTGCAAAGAAATGTCCTGTGTGCTTATTGAAGAGCAGGAAATCTGCTTTGGCATGATCTGCTCCGCTGCCATCTGGCAGGTGGGCTCCAACCCAATTCTCAGTCTTAAGATACTCAGGAGAATGATGCGGTGCTGAAGGCTTAGTCGGCAGCGTAAAGAGACCCTTGTTCAGCACAGTGCACAATTCGCCAGCTAAGCCCGTTTCGTCATCATGCCCGCCAGGAGTTAACGATCTGAGAAACTCGGGCAAACGCACACCATGAACAGTCTCTAAATTGCCGGGCGCCCAGGGTATATACATCCCGAGCTTTGCTTCCATAGTCTGATGGTAAAGCTCTTTAAGTCCTGCGAACTCCAGCTGCTCACTGGGGTTCAAAGCTCTTTGTCTCTCTTGCTGTCCCAGTGTTGCTAACCGTCCGCCTATGACAGCAAGAACCTGCTTTTCCTTAGCCAACTCGTCAGCAGATCTCTCTTTGGCAGTTAGCTTTTGCTTGAGATTATCAAGGCTGGAGCGCAGCTGATTGAACCTTTGCCTATCTGCAGGCTTAAGCTGAGTTACGAGTCCCAGGCTTTGAATTTCTTTCTCCAGAAAACTTCCTACTTGGGTCATCTTTTCAATGACTGCCCGGCGTTGCCAGAGATCTTGATGTGTTTGGAGAAGCTCAGCTCTAGCAGTCAGCAAAGCCTCTGCTGCCTGCGGATTGTTCTGACGTAATGCATCTGCCAAGTCATTTGACTGTTTCTGTCTCTGGTCTGCTGCCTGAGACAGAGCCTCTTGCATTTTGGGCTCTTCTTTATTGAGAGTCCTTATCTTCTCCAAATGTTGTAAGTATGTAAGTCCGTTCTTAACATCACCAGCACACTGTCTGGACTGGGCGGACTGATCTAAGGTCAATGCACCATTTTGATTGCGCCTATCACATAGATTACTTAACTGAGTACTTACGTACTTCAGATTGCTCAATTGTCTATTATGAAGCTCTTTAAGCAGCTCCTTCTGTACAGGAGACAGATAACTTGATGCCCGTTCCAGTTTTAGAATGGTGCGGCGGGCAATAGTGTTAGCATCAACGAGCAAGCCAAGCTCGTCTGGCATCAACGCCCTGTAACGCAATATCTCCTCGACAAGAAAAGTTGTTGTACTCTGCAGCTCCCGGAAGCGCTGCTGTTGCTTCATTTGCTCTTCCACAGTCAACCGGGGCTCATGACGAGCAGGACTATTCAGCGCCTCCAACTCGTTGATGTGCGTATGGCCAGCCAACACTTCCCGCATCTTGAGATCTCTGAGATTCAGCTCCTCCATAGGACTGAGCACTTTTGCCTGGAGACCAATTCTGCGCTGCTCAAGTTCGGCTATTGTGGCTCTGCGCGCTTCCGTTGACTCTACAGCACTCTCTGCGGGTCTGGACAGCGGACTGTATGCCACATCGACATTGGCACCAATTGCACCTTCGCGCCTGGAATCACGAACAATACTCACCCCTCTGGGCTCGCCGACAGAACTTGCTTCTATCGCAGGACCCCAAGCATATATCTTGGCTTTTTCACCAGATCCTGAAGGTGACTGTGGCGCTTCGCGGCCGGTGCGTAGCAGCTCGTGCGCCACTCCTTGCAGTTTCAACCTGACCGGCTGTGACGCTCCTGCAATTACCCGGTGGATAGCACCAAAGGAAGAACCGAATGGCTTAATGATGTGCAATAATTCGGCCACTTTATTGAATTTTTGCATCACCCGCTGGCGTTCAACCACACCTGTGTAAATCTTGGGTTGCTGTCGCCTCCAGTGTTGCCCGGCTTCATAAGCTACACGCTGAAACTCACGTTTATATTCAGCTTCGGTAAATGGATTGGCTAGCACTTGCCGCGCTTGAGCCAGCCTGGCAGCCATCTCAGGGTTAACAGCCCAGCCAACACTTAAGCTCGGATTGCTTTCAGCCATCTTGATCAGTTCTTGCGCCTGGGAGACTGTAAGTCGTCTGTAGCGCAACAAGTCGAGCTGCAACCCATAATCGTGCGGACGCTCCCTGACCTGTTGCTCTACGCCTCTAATATGAGCCGGATCTCCTGGTCTGCAAGTAGCATAATAAAGGTCTGTGAGTGGAACTTTAGACAACACATGCTCAGCAGCTCTACCCCACTGATTGTCTATCTTTACATAAATATCTTCCGGGCGAGGGTTAGTCATAATCTCGCGAATGGAGCGCGAATCACCAGGACTGACATGAATTTCAAAGCCAACAACATTTACAACGTGTGATCCACCAGCACCGCCCTCACCACCATAACGTGAGTCTGTCCAGAAAGGCTCAATGTTGGTATCCACCCCAATTATCACCGGGAGCTTACGTTTTTCATTCCTGCCTTTAAGTACCAGGACCAATTCCTCCGGAGAGCCATACTGCTCAGAGCCCAGCGCGTAATCGTTGTTCTTATTTACGATTACAAAATCGGGATACTCCCTACCAGTAATCCGCTGCCCAATGAGCGGCAAGTCACTCATGGAGAGATAGGGCTTAAGAATCTCCTTGAACTGGTAATCTTTCAACCTGGTAGGCGGACTGGTGCGGATATCAACCAGACCTTCGCCGTCATATCTGATGTTTCCCTTGCCAACAAATTCGCCATTTGGTGCGCAGGACTCAAATTGCCACTTGAGATTGACAGCCATTTTCTGATAAATCTGGCTAGTGTACATGCGCCATCCATGCTCACGACCGCTCGCAGAGTCAATGTTCAACATCGCCTCGCGATCTGGTTCCAAAGTGATTTTTTCACCGGGCCGGGCAAACGGAATCCTCTCTCCTTCAGGCGTCAGGTAATGGCCAGTCAGCGCCACCTCCTTAACAAGAGCTATTGCATCGGCAGGACTATTGGCATAGAACCAGGTCTCTCCAGTGGCCACATTGCAGGTAGGATGTCCACCTTGATCAGTAAAGAAGGGGAAAGCAGCCTGATACAACATCCCTTCAGCCAGATAGCGTCGTTGTGCCAACGTGGTGTCATAACTATCGCCCCTGGCATCAAGTAGCTCTCTGATGTGGTGCAAGGCCAACGCTCTGTCTCGTTCCGACATGCCGTCAATGATTGCCCGCTCCTGGAAAAATTCCAGATCGGCACGCATCCGGCTCTGTAGCGCCGGATTCTCTGAAATCCAGTCAATGGCGTGTCGCATCTGAGCAATCTCAGCATGTAGATTGACTGCGCCTACCCTCTCTCTTCCATAAGAATCGGTGTGTATTACAGAACCATCCAGCTTCCATGTCAAATTTGAGCCTGCCGGAGTTTCAAGTGACAAAACTCCCTCGTGACTTATCGTGAGCTTTCCGTCCAAGTTGTAAGGGTGCTGCCCGCTAGCTTGATAGAGTGTCCACTCCGCATCACCAGTGCGAAGGTAGGTGTATTTCCCGGTACTTTCACCTATGGTCACGCAGTTAAGCTGGTTGTTCTCGTCGTAGCTAAATTGCCTTTTGCTCCCAGCAGCATCGACCATCTCTGTTACTTTGCCATGCACCTCGACGAAGCGTCCGCCGGCCGGCGTGCGCACCTCCCTGGAACCATCAGGATGGTAGAAAGTTTCACCAAGATGATCTGTTACCTTCAAGACACCGTGCGCACGAACTTCGCAACGAACCTGCAGTTCTTCAACCGCACTGCCAGCAATACTCTTTTGCCAGTGAAGCCCATCATTTGTTGTCCAAACAGATCCATCAGGCTGATTGATTGTGGACAACTCAAGGCGCCCATCCCGGCTACTGTAGGCAAAGCTCCGCTCACCCTCAGGCGTGCCGACCGACGCCACAATGCCGTCACTGCTAATGCGGACATTCTCTGCTTCCCAGTGCGAGTCTGGCACCGGCTCTGCTATAGGCTTAATCTGGGTATCCGCACCCTCTGCCGGCAACTTGGCAAGCGCTGCCACCATTTTGTGAGTCTCATCAAGCACAGTTTGGGCTTGTGCTGATACCTCATCTGCAACGTTAGGCTCTGCAAGCACAGCAGAGAGTCGCTCAAGTGTTGCAGACACTTCTGCCAATCTGCCAGCAAGTGCAGCCTCTCCGGCTGGGACCTGGAGAAAACCTGTTCTTAGATTGTTGAGCATCGCCAGCATCTGGTGCAAGGTTTCCTCTTGCTCCACTCTCTTACTCGACGTCAGCTCTACTTTTATATGCTCAGCAATAGTGACAGCACTGGTAAGTTGTCTGAAAAATTCAGATTCTGACTTAATCAGCTCCAGCGCACCATCTGGGCGTCTCATCCAGACTTCGCCTGCACTGGTGCGGACAGAAAAGCTACCGGCATCATGCAGCTCTACACCAGCGCCTAAATCAATCGCCCCCATCCGGGACGCATGATCCGGCCAAAAATCAAGTGTCTGACCGCCGACAGAGATCCTGGCAACGGTCCCGTCTGCATTGAGTTTCATGCGCCAGCCGGCGGTCTGATCAATCACAGTTATGCGACCGGCAGGATGCAATAACTGTTTGATACCACTGCCGGTGTCTTCTGTTACCAAAATGCCTCGTTTGAGTTTGCCCGCAGCAGCTAAATCCTTAACAACATATCCGTCCCAGCGCACCAACTGCCATCGGTCGCCTGATTTGGACCAACCGAGCAATGCTCCCGGAGTGGACCTTTGTGCTGACTGGTAAGCAGCCCACGGAGCTTCTTGAGCTGTTCGCTCTTGTGCTTCTTTGGACTTAAGCATGCGCTCGGCAGTGTGCAAATTCCTCTGCGTCTCTCCTACGCGACTGTGCGCATCTGAGAGCTGCTGACGCGCACGAGTCAGCGCCTCAGATTCTTGCGAGCGTTCTTGCGGGGAGCTCTGCCTGCCGCCTGCCTGCGCCCTCTTCGCAGCCTCCACCTCTGCATAAGCCAGGCGCAACTCAATTCTTGCCTGCACTAGATTCAACCTTGTGTGAGCACAATTGAGCGCTGCCACCTCTGTCTCAGAAGGAGAATCTGGGTTGCATCTGAGAAAGGCGAAAGCTAGTCCATGTTCAGCTTTGGCTCTTTGCTGCTCCAGGCGCAGCTGGTTGTTGGCAGGTTCACTCTTAGCCAGCAACTCTGCTTCCTGCAACTGCAGATCTTTCTCGCAAACTCTGGTACCTCTCTCTCCTTGTATATGGAACCTTTTCACCTTTTCTGCAGCCTTGGCTTCAGCTGAAGCAATGTCTGTTTGCCTCTGGCGTTCTGCTTCTGCCAGCGCCTCGCGCGCCCGAGTGACAGCAGCCTCAGCATCAGCGCGAACATGACTGTCAGCCAGAGTGCTTAACTTCACTACCTCCAATTCTCGCTCGGCTATTTCTAGCAATTGCTTTTTTCGAGTAACTAAATAGGTTGAATTTGCCTCAGCCATGGCAACTTCCATATGACCTTGCAACTCGGCACGCGACTCATCTGCATTACTCCTCATGCGCATTGCGGCCAGCGGCTGCTCTCTAACAGCTTTGACTGCTGCGTTATCAGCTTTGACTGCCGCCTCTTCTGCCTCAGGAGACGGATTTTCTCTGGCAAAACGGTGAGCGTCAATCTGATTCTGGCGCACGTTGATCAGCTCCCTGCTTGCATCAACTTCACTGCTCCAGCGAGCTCGATCGAATTGCGCCAGTTCCTCCATCCACCTTGCTTGAGTTTGGTGAATTAGAAGGTCAGCTTCTGCCAACTCAAGTACCCGTTGTGTCGATGGAACATCAGCCTTTAAAGCCCGCCTGGCTGCAGCCACTTCTTCTTCAGCATTAGCTATGATCGTCCTGGCCTCATGTTCTGCCGCCACTACAGCCAGGTGAGTTTCCTTTTCGGCAATAGCATCAAGATGTTTTTGCAATTCGCGTCGGGCTTCAACTTCGACTTCGACATGTTGCAAATCCCTGCCGAGCTCTGCCACTCTTGCGCTCAGTGCCGGATCGGCAGTGGGCGAGGATGAATACTCAAATTGAGCCTCTCTGAACTGGCGCCGGGCAGTCTCGATCTCCCGTCGTCCTTGAGCTTCTGCCTGATCGCGTACACGCTCATTCTCTCTTCCGGCAGTTGCTCCGACCCTCTCCGCAGCAGCTAATGCTGCCGTCCTTGCCACCTCAAGCTGAGCAGTGACAACATCGCGTTCAGCTCTAGCAAGCCTGCCATCAGCTTCACGGGCAGCCCGCTCTAAGAGTGCCCGCGGCAACGCCGCATCCTGATAAGCCAGACCTTCCTGGTTCTTCGCTGCCACCTCACGCTCTGCCCTGGCAACTGCAAGGCTCAATTCAGCAACATGAGCCCTGACCTCTGCTTCTTTGAGGCGTTCTTCACGCGCTGCTGCATTTTGAACCTGGCTCAGTATTTCAGGGCGGGACTGTTCAACCTGTTCACATCCCTTTAACTTCAAGGCAGCAAGTTGCTTCTCCTCATCCAATTTGACAGTTGTTAGCCTCTCCTGCGCTTGTGCGCGCATCAACTCTGCTTCAGCCTTGACCACCTCATGTTCAGCAGCTTGGCTGTGAAGCTCCTGTGAAAAACGGACTCGGGCTCTATCCAGTTGGATGTGTGCCTCGGCCAGCTGCAGCAACGCTTGAGCTTTGCCATTGGCAAGGTCGACTTGCGCAACTGCATTCTGTATCTCAATTGGATTGCGGATGTCCCTGTTGCGTGCCAGCTGGGACTCTTTCTGGGCCCGTAAAATATCAATATTGCCTTCTAGTTTGGCAGCCTCTAACCTGAGACCGTCGTCATCGGGATGCTGAGCGGACCTTATTCTTGTCACTTCTAAATCTGTTTGAGCTTTAGCCAAGTTTCGCTCAGCTAGAGCTTGAGCCTGTAACACTGCAAGCCTTGTCTCAGCTTTTTGTATCCCGGCAGCATCAGGCACCAGTTTCTTCTGAGCTTCCTCAAGAGCCCTCTGAGCTTTGCCAATTTCAGACTCCCGTACCTCGGCTGCACTCGACTGAGCTAATGCAAGATTGGCTTGTGCTTTCTCTATCTCGGACTGATCAGGCACCAGTTGCTTCCGTACTTCCTCAAGAGCCCGTTGCGCCTTAATAATCTCTGGTTGGCTCTGCAATCTGGCCAGCTCTATGCGAGAGCTCGCAACTGTCAGATGTCCGTTGCTGTCCATGACAGCAACTAAGCTACCTGGTACTGCAATCTCCTGCACGCCTCCGCCAATGTCATGCCAATCACCACTGTTTAATCCAATTGACTTAGCTACAGCTACCCGCACCGCTTCCGGCGTTGTTGCCACAGACTCTTTGCTTCCAGCAGCAGCATGCTCCCAGGAGCGCAGCCTCTCGTTAAAACTCAATGTGCCGTCAGCAGAGGAGCTTATCGATACAGGCTCAGATTTAAATACATAGGCACCAGCAGCTTTTTGCCCTCGTTTAACTGATGGTACTACCCTCTCCACGGCACCATGCGAACCGGTCCACACTTCCGGTGCATGTTCTCCTGGAGCTCTGTGTACAGTCTGTCCGTTAGAGAGATGATAAGTTGTGCCATGGGGACCTGAGATGATTACAGCGCGGCTATGACTCTTGCCACTGAGGACAGCTTTTCCTAGCTGAACTGTCCCTTCAAAATATTGAATCTCACCACTGTTATACTTAATTGTCACAGTGGTGCCATCTGAGGTGATTGTTGAATTTGGACCTTTAACCTCACTTACATGACGCTTCTTCCCTGCACCTTCATACCGAACTTCATACTTACCTGCTCCGCGCGCAGCATCGAGATGAGCTGGTGCACCAACTGGCGCATCTCCAGCGGCAGCATCGCGACGCTCCGCCTGCAGAGCGACAGCCTCCCGCGGCGAGCCATCAATTTGACCGGCTTCTGCTGGTGAACGTCCACCTGTCTTTTCGGCAGCGCCAATCACTTGCTCTGCTGGACGGTTAAGCCAATCGTTAGCTGCTCTTTGCCCTTTTGCCTGCTCTGTCTCTACCAGGACACGGCGGTTGACTGTACCTGGTCTAAAAGCTTGCTGTCCTTCGAGCACATGCTGAAAGGCAGCGTGAGATGCTCTCAATGAAGTCGTTTCACCCAGAGAACGTCCAACAACTGCTGGTCCAGCTGGCATACCTGGGAATCTTGGCATTGATGACAGATCGATTGATCGTCCTGCTGCTGACTCTAATTGAGCTGGTTTGATGGAATCATTGTAAGACCTAAAACGGCTGCCATCGCCATCTGTTGGACGCACGACTGCGTCCGCTAATCGCGGATCAACAATAAATTCTTCACCCCCGGCCAATACTTTGACCCAGGCATGCGGCTGACCATCGTGCAGTCCACGGACAACACTTACGGTGACGCCTTCCTGGTGTCCAACAAGATTGTTGAGGAGATGATAAGCAACTATTGCTTGCGGCTGGCAGAAACCCCATCCCTGTTTATAAAAATCACCAGCAGGAATATCTTGCGTGTGGTATTGCCTGTTCAGCTCTGCCAGAACGTTTTGCTCTTGTCGGACAAGAAGCTCAGGTGTCAGTCGTGCCGGATCGCCCTGGATTGGCGGCTCCATGCGCCGATTAACAAAGTCACCAACTCTGGCACTGAGATTCGCGATGCTTCTGACGTCAGTTGCGTCATATCTTGGTGCACCGCTGCTATCGGTGTGTAGTGGCTCTGACTGTGAATAGAATTCTCTGCCTCTGCGGGCATTGAATTCAGCGCCAAAATCCTTGAGACTCTGGGAGAGACCTGCGTCGTGGCTGTCATAAGTTAGAGTGAAATCAGGACGATCGGCTCGTCTGTATGCTGCACCACCTGCAACATATGCCTCCAGATTGGCAGCAAAACGAGTGCCATCCGGAATGTGATCAACTGCCTCTCCATGCTCGACCCGACGACTGGCTTCCCGCGCCTCTGGTGAACGCCAGGCGGTAGTAGAGTCGGTTGAAAGCCTCGGCAACCCTCTACCTTCTGTCAAATCCAGACCGGTTCTATCTGATGGTGATAATCCAGCACGCTCCGATGGCATCGACCGTCCCATACCCATCGGTCTGGCAGCAATAACACCATCCCGTACTAATTTTTGCACGCCAGGAAACCTTGGTGCCGTCCCACCAACTCCTTTCACCTGCTGCTGCGGACTCTCCGCCTTTGCTCCAAATGGACTCTTGCCTCCCAGGGAGGCTAAGTCGTTAAATCTCCTTGCAAATCGGGCTCTGCCATCCGCAAACGCCTTGTAGGCTGCCTGGACCCTGCTATTGAAATTACTTTCACCGGCTAGCGCTTGCTCCCCGCGACCGGAAGGGTGCGTTACATCAGTTTGATCGATTGTTTGCACTTGATTGGCATGGTCAATTTGCGGAGCGGTCGCCTCCGGTACCCAGTTGCCGCTGGCATCCCTTCGGTACTTTTGCTGTTGCCCATCTGCGGACTGACGTATGAAGGAACCATCCAGTCCTTGAATATCGCGGCTGCCATCTGAATGGAACCATTCCCGACTCTGTCCATTGTTTCTGTAAACTACCCGCCCCTGGGAATCTCTCAGAGCAAACGTTTCAATCCCGGCAGAGGCTTTGACTGGACTGATTCCAAATGCTTTGTAGAGCGCATATAAAGCAAATCGTGAAGTGTATCCGTAGCTCCTTTCGGTATGCTTGCTGCCATCGGTGTCAGTCACCTCGTATTCACCGAGCGCACGTCTTTCAGCGCCTACTTCACTGACATACACACGCTGCCCTTCTACCTGTTTATCCATGCGGACACTAACATCAAGACACAACATTCCATCCTTAAAAGAAAGTATGCCTGGCTGCAGTCCAACTATGGCAGCGAGTTTATCCAGCCCGTCCTGTGTCAGAATCTGTCGCCCTTGAGCATCTGTCTGGACTAACCTGCCGGAGGTTACCAGGTCATGCAATTCTTGGCGCTGCCGAGCTTCCTTCTCAGTTAATGGGAACTTCATCGAGTGTGCGTGCTCTGGAAAATGACTAATGGCATCCACGAGTACATCATGCAGTCTTGCTATCGGCTTTTTAGAATGAGCAGCCGGCAAAAAGTCGCAAGCTACGCCAATTCGTCCCGATGTTCCAATCTGCTCATCGCAGTTGGCTTCGTGAGAAGTAGCAATCTGCAGCTCGGGATAGTCAGCTAGCACTTCTTCAAGTCTTTGAGCAATTCTCAGTGCTTCTTCTGGTTTATCCGTATACAAAGTGAATGCTTTAGAATCTTGCTTCTCCCCAGACAATGTCCTATAGCTGGTTTCGAGCTCCTCCGGATTGGACCAACGCATTGGATCAAGAGTCTTCCACCCGACCTGCTTGAATTCGTTCATTAATACTGGCAGAAAGAGTTCCTGCAATTTTGCCAGATCTTCAGCACCGCCTATAGTCTCAACCCTGACCTTAACATTGCTGGCACCTTTGTTCCTGCAGGGCAACTTGTTGTGGGCCCAAGGCCCCTCGATGTAAAGCTGGTATTCCTTGCCATCGAGCCTCACTTTACGCCCAGGAACCGGCTCTATCCATCCGATTGACTTAGGATCAATATCGGCAGTAGAGTCAACTTCCATTCTGCTCTGGTAACGCTCGGGAGCTATCGCAGACGCCGCTTGCCGCTTAAACTTCTCAACTTCGCCGACATACCCTTCCAGTACACGTGCGTGCGACTCGGAAGCTTTTAAGGCGTTCTCAAGGCGCAATCTCTGCTTATTTGCCGAGACAACCTCTCGGGCAATCTGCTCCAGAGACACCTGTTGTCCTGCAGTTGTCCGAGCCAATTGTTGTTGTAGCTCGTTCAGCCGCTGCAAATGCTGCTCCAGTTTCTGGCGCTGTTCAGCAGTATTTTCCATTGCCTTTTGCAGAATTCCGGCCTCATGCTGAACGTCAGCTAAAAATTGGTTGATCTGCTCAGCTGTTGCCGGGGCTGATTGCCCTGCATTCTCTTGTTCAACTGCTTGCCGACTTAAGATATCTAGCTCTGCCCTGGCTTTCTCCCAACTCTGCCTTTGCACATTGGCGTTGTATTCCACTGTAGAAAGCTTGGCTGCACTGGCATCAAATTCCCCTCTGCAGCCGGTCTGAGATGCCACCACTTGCTGTTCGACTATGGCTCTTTGAGCCTCAGCGATCCTGACCGGGAGTTGCTGCTGGAGCTGCTCGAACTCAATGGCAGCCTTTTGGGCAACTTGCCTGCGCTCATTGACGAACTGTTCTGCCTGCCCCAAGGCGCTCTCTAGCGAGGACCTTTGCGTGCGCACTTGCGCGTTAACGCTTTCACCACCAACAACATGCTCTCCTCGCCCCTGCATGGCTTGTTCCCACGAAGCCAGCTGCATTAATCTTTGTTCTATCCTTGTTTTTGCACTCTCAAAATCCCCAAGAGCAGCGTGCAACTCGCTCTGACAACCCTGAAGGTTCACACCAGTATTCTCAATCAGCCGTTCAAGCTCATGCATATGCGCTCGCCCATCAGGCGGCATGGCTGCGGCCAATCCAGCCAGCGCTTCTTCAGCTTTGCTTACTTGTTCGCGCGCATTTTGCAGATCATGTGCTGTCCTTTCAGAAGCTCGCACCTCAGCTTGCTGGAAATGGATGTCTGGCAAACTGCTGGCAGGCGTGAGACCTTCACTCATTCTGGCAGACTCCAAGACAGCTCCTGGTGCCTCCCCTGCCGATTTCAGTACTTCTGCAGCTGGAAGTTTTTTTAACACCAGCGTATAAAGGTCTACTTCCCTAAAAAGTCCTTTATTGTCGTAATGTATTTTTTCAACACTAAATGACTTATTGATGTGCTCATAAAGATCTGGTGACATTGACGACGCCTGTATCGGAGACAGGACAAACTTTCCACCGGATTTAAGTACGCGCGCTACCTGATCGAATGCTGCCTTCTTGAGCCATGGCGGTGCTGAGAAAAATGGTGGATGAGAAACAGCAACGACTACATCTTGCGAACCGGGTGGGAGCCCCAGTTCGTAAGTCGACTGCTTGTAGCATTGATACCAGCTGTTTTCACTGTTAGCACCTGTACCATCAGCCTGGGTCTTTAGTAGTCCTCCTTCTTCAAGGAACCTGCGCTGTGCGTCCAGACCTGCTGGCGACATGTCTATAGCAGTGTATTGTTCTACCTGATTACGCAGCAACTCTGGCACGAAAGGTCTGTTAAACGGACCCAATTCGGCCACATGCAGTCCGCTCCTATTCTCACTCACTGCTCTGAGAATGGGAGCTACACATCGATTAAAGTTTGCTTCGACAGCATTAAACACCATCTGATCATTATTTATCGATCCATCTTCTCTCACTTCTGTTGCATGTCGCTCTGTCGCCCTGCAACCTTCTTCGTGGAATCTCAGATGATCTTCAGTGACTTCCCATGGAAGTGGGTGCTTGACTGCCTTCCATGCACCTACCTCAAACCCCAGTCCAGACTCAGTCGGAATCGGTGCGCCTGGCACCGCGCTTCTATAAACCTCCCTGACGATTGGTCGCAGCAAGTCAGGACTGAGTGATGATTCGCTCTGAACGAAATCAGGCTGCAGCACACGCATCATTGCCTCGAGCCGCGGATTCAAGACTCTGTAGTTGATTGCCCGCAACAAAACTTCTCCTGCTCCAAGAGGGGCAATGCCAAATTGGGCAGCCTGTTCTTGTGAGACCTCAACAAACAGCAATCCAGTAGAAGGCTCCCTGTAATAATCTGTTGGTCCTTCAATCCCTCGTTGCAAGTCCACTCTGACACGCTCAAAAGAGGATGGATTATCTGCAGAAGGTAGCCATTCCAACTCAGGTATTGTTTCAGCACGTAGTACTAGTTCATGATTGTCAGTGACATCTACAACACTATAAGGCTTGCCTTCTAATACCACCGGTTCGCTCTGAAGAGCCGCCAAAAGCTCGGTTCGTCTGCGCCAAAGCTCCTCGCGAATCTGTGCGACATTGTTTTCGTTTTCCCGTATGTCAGGTGACTGTTGGATTTCTCTTTGGACCAAATCGGCAGCAACTTGGGGATGTTCACCATCAACTGAAGCATATGAAACATCTTTCAAACCTTCTGCCTTAGCTAGCGATTCATGCGCGCTACTCGTTGTTGCGGACACAGGTGTGTCGCCTTGCAATTTTGCCTCCGGCACCGTTTGAGTTCCGGCTTCAACAGCGCCCCGTTCAAGTTCGACTGCTTGCACTTTATTGGCATGGTCAATTTGTGGAGCGGTCGCTTCTGGTACCCAGTTACCGCTGGCATCCCTTCGGTACTTTTGCTGTTGCCCATCTGGGGACTGACGTATGAAGGAACCATCCAGTCCTTGAATATCTAGTGTGCCATCTGAATGGATCCACTGTTTTCGTTGTCCATCATTCTGATAAACCACTCTGCCAGTCGCATCTCGTAATACAACTGTCTCTCGCCCACCGGAAGCTTTAACAGGACTGAGTTCGAATGCCTGGTATAGCGCATACATGGCAAAACGGGAGGTAGTGCCATAACTAACCTGCTCTAACTGGCTACCGTTTTCATGGTATTTCGTGCCACGAGGACGGCTCTGCGCTCCAAGTTCCGTGAGATAAACATTATGGTCTCTGTCAGCTTGCTCACCCATACGAGCATGTGCATTGAATCGCAATTCACCATTCGTAAAGCTCAGCAGCCCTTCTTGCATTCCAGTGATCCGCTCAAGTTGCCTCAAACCCTGCGGAGTTACAGCAAGCACTCGCCCGGTATTGTCTCTTTGAATAAACTCACTCAATGTGCTTAATTGGCGCAACTGCGCACGTCTTTCGGCCTCTTGCTGTGTTGCTGGCTCGCGCATCGAAAGTTCATGCTGAGGGAAATACTGGAGAGCATCAAGCACCACATCATTCACTTTCACAACATGCTTGTTTTTGTAATCAGACGGATCAGCTTGCGGCAGCTTATCGCAAGCTATGGCAATACGTCCTGAGCTGCCGTGCACTTCATCACAATTGACCTCTCGTGCCTCATTAATGAACAAATCATGGTGCCCCGCCATAACTTGCTCCAGTCTGTCAGCAATCTGCAAAGCTTGCTCAGCACTTTCGGGGTATATCGTGAAAGCCTTAGAATCCTGCCCCAACCCGGTAAGTTCCCGGTAGGAAATCGGCACCTCATCAGGATTTGACCAGCGCATCGGATCAAGAATCTTATACGCCACTTGAGGAAATTCATCCAACAAAACGGGCACGAATATTTCGTGTAAGCGTCGCAGATCAGCAGCACCACCGATAGTTTCTACTCTCACCTTCAGGGTACGCGGCATTCGATGACCTAGAGGAAAGCTGTTGTGAGCGAAGCTTCCATCCAGGAAGAGATGGTGCTCTCGTCCATCAAGCAAAGTAACAGGTCTCACTACACAGTCAATCTCAACCTGTGCAAGACCAACTTTAACGCGGAGATTTTGCTCAGATCCCACTTGCATTCTCCGCTCGCCAGGCTCTTCCAGCCGCTGCGGGCGCAGCCTTATCTGCTCAGCGGCACTCACCAGCCTTTGAAGCTCGGTTGTATGACGCTCAGTTGCACTTAAAGCGTTTTGGAGACGCTGGCGTTGCCTGTTTGCCGAGACCACTTCCCGGGCAATCTGCTCCAGAGGCACCTGTTGTCCTTCAGTTGTCTGAGCCAATTGTTGTTGTAGTACGTTGAGCCGCTGCAAATGCTGCTCCAGTTTTTGGCGCTGTTCAGCAGCATTTTCCGTTGCCCTTTGCAGAATTCCAGACTCATGCTGAACGTCAGCTATAACTTGCTTGATCTGCTCAGCTGTCGCTGGGACTGATTGCCCTGCATTCTCTTGTTCAACAGCTTGCTGACTTAAGATATCTAGCTCTGCCCTGGCTTTCTCCCAACTCTGCCTTTGCACATTGGCGTTGTATTCCACTGCAGAAAGCTGGGCTGCACTGGCATCGAATTCCACTCTGCAGCCGGTCTGAGATGCCACCACCTGGTGTTCGACTATGGCTCTTTGAGCCTCAGCGATCCTTGCCGGGAGTTGCTGCTGGAGCTGCTCGAACTCCGCAGCAGCCTTTTGGGCAACTTGCCTGCGCTCATTGACGAACTGTTCTGCCTGCCCTAAGGCGTTCTCTAGCGAGGACCTTTGCGTGCGCACTTGCTCGTTAACGCTTTCAGTACCAACAACATGCTCTCCTCGCCCCTGCATGGCTTGTTCCCACAAAACCAGCTGCGTTAGCCTTTGTTCTATCCTTGTTTTTGTACTCTCAAAATCCACAAGAGCAGCGTGCAACTCACCCTGACAACCCTGAAGGTTCACACCACCATTCTCAATCAGCCTTTCAATCTCTGGCACATGCGCCCTCCCTTCAGGCGGCATGGCTGCGGCCAATCCAGCCAGCGCTTCTTCAGCTTTGCTTACTTGTTCGCGCGCATTTTGCAGCTCAGTTGCTGTCCTTTCTTGAGAAGCTCGCAACTCAACTTGCTGAACATGGATGTCTGGCAAACTGCTGGCAGGCGTGAGACCCGCACGCATTCTGGCAGACTCCAGCTCAGCTCCAGGTGCCTCCCCTGCTGATTTCAGCACTTCTGCAGTTGGCAGTTTTTTTAGCACCAGCACATAACGATCTACTTCATTAAAAAGCCCTGTATTGTCGTAATGCACTTTTTCGACAGTAAATAATTTGCTGACATGATCATAAAGATCTGGTGACATTGACGCTACATGTATCGGAGACAGGACAAACTGTCCACCGGCTTTAAGTATGTGCGCTACCTGATCGAATGCTGCCTTCCTGAGCCATGGCGGTGCTGAGAAAAATGGTGGATGAGCAACAGCAACAACTACATCTTGCGAAGCGGGTGGGAGCGCAAGTTCGTAAGTCGACTGCTTGTAGCCTTGATACCAACTGTTTTCACTGTTAGCCCCTCTATCGTCAGACTGGGTGTTTAGTAATCCCTCTCCTTCAAGGAACCTACGCTGGGCGTCCAGACCTTCTTGCGACAGGTCTATAGCAGTGTATTGTTCTACCTGATTACGCAGCAACTCTGGCACGAAAGGTCTGTTAAACGGACCCAATTCGGCCACATGCAGTCCGTTCCTGTTCTCACTCACTGATCTTAGAATGGGAGCTACAAGTTGATTAAAGGCTGCTTCGTCATCATTAAACTGGCTCTGCGTTTCATTTATCGATTTGTCTTCTCTCACGTCTGTTGCATGTCGCTCGGTCGCCCTGCAAACTGCTTCGAGGCGTCCCCGTTCAGCTTCAGTGACTTCCCAGGGAAGTGGATGCTTGACTGCCTTCCATGGACCTGCCTCAAACCCCGGTCCAGACTCAGCCGAAATCGGTGCGCCCGGCACCGCGCTTCTATAAAACCCCCTGGGGATTGGTCGCAGCAAGTCAGGACTGAGTGGTGATCCACCATGAACAAAATCGGGCTGCAGCAAACGCATCATTGCCTCGAGCCGCGGAGACACAACTCTGTAGTTGATTGCCCGCATCAGAATCTCTGCTGCTCCAGGAGGGGCAATGCCAATTTGGGCAGCCTGTTCTTGTGAGACCTCGACAAACAGCAATCCAGTAACAGGATCCCTGTAATAATCCGCTGGACCTTCAATCCCTTGTTGCAAATCCACTCTGACACGCTCAAAAGAGGATGGATTGTCTGCAAAAGGTGGCCGTTTCAACTCAGAGCTTGATCCAGAACGTAGCACTAGATCATGATTGTCAGTGATATTTACAACAGTATAAGGCTTACCTTCTAATATCACCGGTTCGCTCTGAAGAACCGCCATGAGATCGGTTCGTCTGCGCCGAAGCTCCTCGCGGATCTTTGCGACATTGTTTTCGTTTTGTTCACTCAACGCTGCTGGTTCTTCAGGCTCATGAGTAGCGTCTCTGCCCGACACCGGTTGGTGAACAGCTGGTTCTTCGACATTAATACTGCGAGGCTGTAATTTTTCCTGCGGCACTAAGACAAATTCATGAGCTGGTTCTAGATAAACCCCTCCAAAATTCGCGCCAAACTCCTTATAAACCAGTCCAGAGTCGCCGTGATAGTACTTCACCCCACCTTCACTAAAAGAGTGGTATCTGGTACTGAGTTCTTTTGCATCTACGTTAACAATCCTGGGTCTACCAGCTAGTTTTCTTCCTGGTTGATGCAAAATTGCATTTTCACCAACAAAATTGACTACCTTGAAATTGCCACCTTCATAAGTGACTTTTGCACCAACAGTAATACCAGATTCAGGTTGAACCCTTGCCGACTCCCTCTCATGAGCTTCAGATCTTTGCTCAGCTTCCCTTGCAGCAGCCTCAGCAGAATCTGACCGCAGCGCTTCGCGCACGAGGCTGCTGTCGCCGTCAGGATGTTCTTCTTTCCCTTCTTGGGAAACGGCTGCAGGTTTTACTGACCCAGCCGGACCAGAAACTTGCTCCTGTTCTGCAGGCGGACGTTGTTCTTTCTCGGCAGACTGTGCCCCCTCTCTGGTACCGCTTTCTTCTCGAGAAATTTCGCTCTTTTGACTTTCAGAATCGCCTGACAGTTCAGGTTGGCGCTCTTGTGTTCCGTGCTCTGCAGAGCTCTCTTCCTGGTGCTGTCGAGTCAGCGATTCCATCCTGGCTTGAGCGTCTTGAAGTAAAGTTTGAGCCTTGTGTACTAAGGCATCTGCCTCACCAGGAGCAGATTCTCTAACCATGGCAGAGAATTTTTCCAGCGCTCCGGCAAATTCAGTATGTAGCGCAGCTAAGAGTGCATCGCTATGAGCCGGAACTGTGAGCATCTGTACCTGGGCTTGCTGCACTAAGTTATTGAGCGCAGTGCGCAAAGCCTCTTCGTGCTTGTGCTCTCGAATCTTGGAGTCACGAACCTCTGTCTCGGCTCGTACATGAGCTTCAGTAATCTTCTGGAAGAACTCTGAGTGCGACCTGGCAAGCTCCAGTTTGCCCTCAGGATTTCTGAACCAGACTTCGTTCTTCTTATTGGCTATCACCAGAGAGCTGTCACTGCGGACTACTACTCTCGAGCCTTCCTGCATAATCTGAGCCAGGTTACTGCGCATGGCAGCAACGTCACTGAAACCCATGCTGCCAGCTAATTGCCGCAGCGCATGCGAATCACCACCTCTGATAATCACCCTGGCAATAGTGCCATCAGCATTCAACCTCAATTGCAGCCCGCCACGCATTGTTATGCTTGTTGGATTGCCATCCGGACCAACTCTAATGCGCAAGCCGCGCTCTAAATCTGTGACTCTGGCACTACCATCGGCAACGCGCCTCACTTCTCCAGGGACAATCGCCTCTGCACTGCCTGGCACCCTTACCGCCAGACCTCTCTCGCCACTACGCCCTGGCAGGAATGAAACGTCGCCACTTCTGGATGTATCCCGATCATAGCCAGCAGGTCCACGCGAACGAACTGGAGCCGCTTGAACAGGAGGCACGGCACCGGTTGGCTCTGTAACTGATGATGACTGAGCAAAGAGGGGACGTCGCAAAGCTATTTCATGCTGCTCATTTCGTCTGGCTGCTTCAACATGTTCTTGAGCAGCGCGGTAACTTGCCCGCGCCTGCCTCACTGCTTCTGCGTCAGAAGAATCTGCTCGGGGTGTTTCCTGCCTGCCCTTATCAATACTAGACTGTTGCCTTGCCACCATTTGAGCAGACTCAAGCTCAACAAAAGCCAGGCGGGCTCTTGCCTGTGCTTGAGCAAACTCCAGATGTGCATTAGCAACTCTTACATCAGCTTGCGCTAGCAAAGCATCATTTGGTTTGGTCTCTGCCGACTTAATTATATTGTCCGCTCTGACAGCAATATAATCGTGGGCTGCTTGAGCCTGAGCAAGAGAAGTATTGAGTTCAAGCTGTGCTCTAGCAATCGTCGCCTGAGCTTCAGCTTGCGCATGAGCTAACTGGAGCTGCGGATTAGTCGGATCGTGCCGAGAGGCAAGAAGTGCTTCCTTTGCCAGAGCCTCCTTCTCAACCACTTGAGCACGAGCGACAGTAGCTTCAGCTGCCTGTCTGGCAGCCGGATCAGTCTGACTGTTCGAGCGCGCTGTAGTGAGTTGCTGCTGGGCAATGCCTAGTTCGCGCTCTGCACTTGCTACTTCATTTCTAGCTTGAGCACTGTCTTGCTCTCTCTCGGTTCGAGCAACAACTTCAGTACGCCCTGATTGGTACTGCGACTCACTGTGCGTTCTCGCCTCAGCATATGCAGTCTGCGCTGCAACAGCTTTATTATTGGCAGCAGCAAGAGCGTTTTGGGACTCATCATTAGATGGCTCCAACCGAGCCCGTTCCATGGCAGCAATCTGTTCTTGACGCGCACTGATGAGCTCTCTTTGCGGACCAGCAATAGCAGCTTGCCTTTCACGCTCGACTCGAGCCAGTTCACGATTGCCATTGTCTTCAACTCGAGCCTGCCGCTCACTAGCTTCAGCTGTAGTTAATGCCCGTTGAGCTGCTGGAGATTCGGGATCGCGAGCAAGCCGTTCTCTGGCAGCCACAACCTCTAGAGACGCTGCTTCTAAGACCCTGGCAGCATGCTCTGACCGGGCTGAGGCAAGCTGAGTTTCAGGTTGAGCAATGCGACTTGCATCTTCTGTATGCTGCAAGTCTCGCTGGGCTGCTACAACTGCTTCTGCATGCTCCACTTCGCTACGTAGCGACTTCACACGCTCGGGAGTGGCACCATCAGACTCAGCTGTCGAAAGTTGCTGCCGAGCTCTTCCTAAATTTCGTCTGGCATCAACTTCCTGCTGTGTACGCTCTGGATTCTCATGCTCGTTGTGACTGCGAGCAGCAGCAGCATCTGCCTCCGCCCTGGACACTGATGATCTAGCATCAGCTACTGCGTTAGCAACATCCACTCTGTGTTGCGCCGCAGCAACTCTCTCCTGGGCTTCTGTATCATGAGGATTACGCTCTAATTGTGCACGCGCCTGGGCCAAATCCTGATGGGGGGTTGTTGCCGACTTTCTGGCTTCCACCTGAGCTTCAGCATGGACAAGAGCAGCTCTACACTGGGCAACTTGAGCTTCCAGTTCTGCCCTTCTAGCAGCAAAAGCTCTCTCAACTTCAGTTTGAACATTTTGCAGATTACGTTCTGCCTGTCTGACCTGCCGCTGGTGCACATCACTGTGCTGTGCACCATGCTCATCTACAGATTCAGCTCTGGCTGTTTCAAGTTGCCGCCGGGACTGCTCAACCTGCCTCTCACCACTTACATGCAAAGCAGCCAGTTCCTGCTGGGCATGCCCACTGGTGAGAATGACATCAGCCTGTGCTTTAGCACGGACCCACTCTGATTCGTTGAGAGTCCGTACCCTCTGCACCTCAGCTTCCGCCCTAACAACATCTTGTCTGAGCACGGCGTTTGTATGATCATGATCTGATCTATTCTGCGCCAACTCAAGTTCGACATTAGCAGTAGCCAACCGCACATTGCCGTTTCCTTGCTCGCGAACAAGCTCTAATCTGGCTTGAGCTTGAGCTAGATTGGCAGGATTACCTGCCTGCCTCGCTTGTTCCAGATCATGCTGCGCTCTGGCAACCTCTTGTTGAACAACACTACTTACTCTCTCAGGGACCTCATGAGCATTAGCATGACTCTGCGCTTGCTCCAGTGCTTCTTGTGCTCTGGCTACATCAGCTCTCGTACCCTTCCCTTTATCAAGAGCCCTTTCGGCAGAAGCAAGACTTTCTTGCGCTCTTTGTACCGGACCCAACGCTTCAGGAGCTAGCCCTCTGCTTGGAGATTCAAGATGAACTCTGCCACCAGGGCGGACTTCCAGGTGCAGCCCAGCACCCATGACACCAGATAAAGAGTGCTCAAGGTCAGATGCAGCAACTGTCTCTCTTTGTCCCTCTCTGGTGTGTGTCCATCCGTCTCTGCTTCGTGTCCACCTCTCACCACTGGAAGCCGCAAACTCATGGACACTTCCGTCCCTGTTGTATTTGACTTCATAATTGGTGCCACTTTTCTGTTCAGTTATTTGAGTAACCCGACCACTGTGATCCATCCAGTATTGTGGCTGTGTCCGATCGCGAGGTGTAACGACAACTGTACCGTCAGGACGAGACTCCCTTACTGCTTGCGAATCGTTCACTCGCACAATTGGAACCTGCCGTTCCCTGTCCAGAAAGCCTGACTCAACCTGGCAGTGAACCTGCACAGGAGGTCCTTCCCCTGACTTAACTACCCATGTGTTATCACCAACTCTGCTCCACAGTGCATCACCATGAACCATTTGCGTTGGCTGGTTCATACCTGCTGCATTTACTATCGGCACAGACCGACCATGCTCATCAGGCGCCCGATCGAATTCAACAGGGCGAGCCATTCTATACTTTGTTTGCCGTTCTACTGCAGCATGAATCGGAGTTGTGAGTGCCGATATAATTGGAGCAGTGGCAGCACCTTCCAACCCTGAATTCAACATAGCTGTGTAGACATTGCGGTAATCTATGTACCTGCTAAGCATCTCGTCAGAGACAGCATCTGCAGGTACATGAAATTGTTCTGCAATACGTTTACGCTCAGCCTCATAGGCTGGCACCATACCTCCAAGCGCTGAATTTGTAAAAGCATTAACAAAATCAGTAGGAGCACTTTTAGAAAAGGTGCTCACATATTCGCCAAGCTGCTCTCTTAGAGATTGCTTTGCCTGCCCTTGCACAGCATGTGCCAACTCTTCTGCAGCATTTCCACGCAGGCGCTGCAGTCCAGCACCAGCAATCTCGCCAGCTAACATCCACAAGGTTCCCTCACCCAGCTGGCGCGCAGTCAAGGTCAGAGTGCGTGAAGGGTTGTCTGGATCAATACTTAAGGTACCCTCTCTTATACCACCAGACAGGGTAAAGCCCGCTGTCTGAGCAAAAGCGTTGGCTCCCTTGTGGACATAGAAAAGTCCTTTTTCGGCCATTTGAGCACAGCGCTCACTGCGGGACATGAACTGTATAACTGACTGCGCAGCCGGATTATTGAGGAGTGCTCGTTGTGCTGGACTGATTAGTTTGGCTGCCTCAGCAAGTTTTGCCTCAGCTGCAGCTGTTCTCCCAGCCGCTGAAAGAAGTTGTGCTTCAGCTGTCATTGCTCTAGCTTGTACTGCTGCCTTGGCAGCTTGGCTAAACTCCTGGAACAGTCGACCACCGGCCGAGCCAGCAGCCATGGTTAAGCCCTCAACGGCACCGGAATTAACGTTTGCCCAGAACTGCTTCTCGCCGCCGCCAAAAGTCTGACGGAAGGCCACAGACGTGCCTGCTCCAATTACACTTCCAGAAATCAACTCACCACCGACCAGGGCAACTCTGCTTAATCCAGCAGCTGCAAGACCTGCACCAGCTCCTGCAGTCAGGACAGTCATGGCAGCCATAGCCGCTGCATCCGCAGTTTGCTTTTGCAGTTCCTGCCCTTGTTGTGACAGCTGCCCTGAATCCTGAGCCGAAAGATTCATCTCTCGCATGAACTGATTGACAGCCTTCACATCATGATCGAGCTGATTGTTATCTATGTGATTAACGACATCCTGCCCGTTGATTTTTACAGGAGCCTGTCCATCTATACCTTCTCTAAAAATCTGATCTAGCTCTCTATTTAGACCTGCTGTCTGTTTCTCTATGCTATGAAGGACCTGGTCTAGAACATCAGCACGATTACCCATCATCCGGTCAGTAGTGCCACCGAGCAACGCCGGCATATTGTTGAAGTATTCCAGGTTGCCCTTTAGCGCCTGTGCTTGTGCTTCCCTGGACTGGCGCAGCAGTTCATCTGCTTCGACCAGACCGCCTTGCACCTTTTCTCCCCGCTCATTGATCCGAGTCGCACCCATGCTTAAAATGCGGTGCTCTGTAGTCTCTCCATCAAACTTGAACTTAAAGTATGCCCGGTCTTGCTCAGCAAGGTTGATTGACTGATGCTGCGGATCGTTGAACTTAATTACATAACCGGCCCCAAGAGTGCCGCAAGCTTCTTTCTCACGCTGGAGATGTCCGGAGCTGTCGACATGAAGGCGAAATACCTTCCCATGCTCGACAGAGTAATGATCGTTGCCTACGCGCATAGAACCGGTCACTGTCCCTGACCTGTCTACCTCGCCCACTTTCAAATCAGGCACAGTGATGGTACGCGGTGGCGGAGGTTCCTTCTCGCGGAACATTTCAGCACGCACATTTTTAGGAACGTCGACTAGCGACTTAGTAAGATCAGCAATCTGCTTATCACTTTGTTTTTCATCTGCAACATTTGTTGGGATGCCATTCTTTATAATCGCATCAAGGTGCTCATTATATTTTTTCTCCAGATCCTGAGCCCGGGACAACGCAGTCTTGCTCTCGTCACTGTGATTTTCTGCGTTAAAGTGGTCAGCATAAACAGTCTCACGTGCTGCCTGCGCTCTCAGCTCGGCCACACTGTGAATGCTGTTATCTGCACCAGTAATCCAATCTACCTTCTTCTGCTGACCACCCTCTCCCGGATATTCGAGGTGCCAGACAGCGCCTTTCAAAGCAGACATCGTTTGCGGCTGGAGTTGCCCGCTGGCATTTGTCCAGCTAATGCGACCCTCATTGTCATTAACACTGCCAACTGCAATATTGGTGCCCTTGCGATAGATATGACCAGCCCTGATATCATATTCGGTGACACCTGTAGCCGAATGGCTGTCAGGCACCTTCACAGTACCATGAAGATGCGATGGGTCTTTCGGCAGCGTTTCCAGGTTATGCGGCGGATGATCAAGCTGCTTGCGTTCGCGCTCAAGACCGTCCCCCAGAGCAGCACCCTCAGCTTTGGAAACCTGTCTACCCAGTGCACCTAGATCAGCATCGGTTACCTGTCCAGTCTCAAGTATATGTTTGACTTTCTCGTCAACCTGTTTCTGATAACGTTGGGCCGCATCCAAGGAGTTTTGAGCAGACTCTCTTTGCGCTCTCTGTGCACCGCCGATAAACCACGCACCCTGTGCAGCGTTTACATCAGCAGTAGCTGCAGCCACCCGAGCCTGCCCGGTATCTCCTGCAGCACTTAGATTAAGGAGCCCGCCCGTATTTGGTTTAAAACTTCCGTCAGCCTGCTTCTCAGGTCCAATTGCCACTCCCTTGATCTCGCGCCCGGCATCGTTGCCGGTTTCCTTTACCGAAAAAACTGCTCTGGTAAAATTAGCAAGATCAATGCGTTGTGCCGGATTGCCTGTTTCAATCGAGCCACCACGCAGCTGTTTTGTTGTTGCATCTTCCTCTGGCGGGATGAATTTACCTAACTCTTCTTGAGTCTGCTGATTGATAATCATCCCCATGCGAATTTCGTAATGTACTGGCGGAAGCGGCTGCCAGTCAATACCAAGTTTGGGACGATGGGTTTGAGGATCCATCTGAGGCAGATCAAGGGTGCCGTTGGACATGTGCTTATTAATATCGAAAGCACGGACTCTGCCGTTCTCATTGCCTTCAAAACGCCAGGTACCATCGCCAAAAACACTGTTAATCTGTTTTGCTTCTAAATTAGTTCTATCATTCCTGTCAAAAGTAACCTGCCCTTTATTATCGACATGACCGAAGAATTTGCCGTGTTCGTCGTAAAGATTGCCGGCAACTGCTTTATATCTCTGCGATCCATTTGTAAAGACACCATTGAAACCGTCTTCCCGCGGCTGTTTGTTCTGCCCGCCAGAGAGCTCCAGATTATTGTGATCAGATCCGACTCCATGGAACGCAGCGCCCATCGCTGCACCGTCTGCACTAGCTATATTGAACGGCGGACGTCCATTGAGAGCAACAGTGCCATCATCCCGGACTGTGCCAATTTGTTGATTTTGATCGTTAAATACTACGCCTTTTCTGACCTGAGCTTGCGAATACTTGTCACCTTCCTTCCAGACCAGAGTCCCTGCAGGCTCGGTCCCTGTCCTCGGTGGCGTAGGACCGATTTCAGTCTCGGAGCGTGCTTGAGCCTCCTTGACATATGCGCCTCTGGAACTGTCTATGTCAATGTTAGCTTGACTGAGGAGAGCCTTCGCTTGTGCTTCAGTAAAAGTCCGGTGCGCATCGGTCACGCCAGTAGCATGCTGTCCGGCAGAATCAAAGGTGAATGTAAGATCCAGCTTGCTCTGTTCGTCCTTCCACTTGTATTCTGTTATCTTTCCAGAACGGTCAAACTTCATCTCCTGATCTGAAACAGCCTGTCCATTTTTGATGCTTTGTTTGTGGACAGTAGTTTCACCGGTAGAGTCATTATGACTCTTGTCAGTGGTCTGTGTGAGAACAGCTTTCCCTGTGGAAAGGTCAAAGACCTCGTGACGTTCTGAAGAAACATCGCCCCTTTGCGCATATTTAACATCTTCACGAATGCTGGCACGCTGTTCTTGAAAATCCTTACCGCTCTTAAACGTGTACTCGTGCGTCAAACGATTTTGAGCATCGGTTTGAACGGTCAGAACAGACCCTTTTGGATCTGGCGGGTCAGCAAGCTGTCTTTGGGCATTGTAGTAATAGTAATTGTAGTGCGCTGCTGACTGCATGCCATTGGCGTCCGGCACCAGCAAATCTTTCGAGAGACGGTGCTTATCCTTGGCATCAAGAGTAAGTACCTCCTGAGTGCCATCAGGTTTGTAATGAGCCTCAGTGGTTACGTCCTTTTGAACTGGCTTTCCATTGGAGAGAACAGCCTTATTCTTCTCCGACACAGTGACTGTAACTTCACCACTCTTCTGATCAAGATGGATATGAGTATCGGCATCGGCAGTCCTGTGATCTGTCACCGGCTTTGGTGGCTTCTGCTCTAGCGAAAACGACTTCGGCTCCTTGTCCTTATCAGTAGCATAAACAAAATGAGTGTTTCTCTTACCCTCTACGCCTATTGAGTCAATGCGCCCATGCGCATCATAGTGGTAGTGCCGCCCTTTAGGATCTACCCAGTCTGTAACATAAGCTTTAGCCCTTTCTTCCGGTCCCAGTTTTTCCGGATGCTCTTTTGTCCGAGACGGTTGATCGGCTCTTCCACCATCTGTCGACGTGCGACTCTCAGATGGTCTTAGTTGCGTCCTGAGCTTCTGCATAAAACTGTTGAGATCATGACTGACTGTGCCCAGTTCTGTCTTGATAGCCTTAATCTCACTTTTAACTACATCTCTAACCGCCCCCACTGCCTCATTGGCCTTCCTGCCCAAAAAAGAGCGCGGGTCGAACAAGTCCACCCCGTGAGGTTTGCCACCTTCCGGCTTTTTATGTGACCCATCGTGCTGCCTGTGCGTATCAGCAGGCTGCTCGCCCTTATGCGGCACTCTTGGAGCATCAGCATGGGTGTTTGCCCAGAGCCCGAACAGCCCTCGATTTTCAGGTTTGACTGCCGGGTGCGCTGGCGGCTTGTCGGTAGCTGGATGACCGGCTCCGGTATGCAAAGTTTTCTCAGCTTCTCTCTTCTGTTCTTCGGCAATCTTTTTCTGCCTGGCAATCTCCTGCTGCCTGGCAATCTCTTTTTGGCGAGCAATCTCTCTCTGCCTGGCTAACTCAGCAGCCAACCTGGCAGCAGCACGCTCCCGGGCAGCCGCACCTGAGTCTCCATGCCCTTTGGCAGAATGACTATCTCCGGGTTTACCTTTGCCGTCACCCATCCACCCACTCCCATGGCAGCGCACACACTACGACAAACTTTTCTCCCGGTTTACCGATTTTACCACCCTTGTCAAGTCCTTTGATAAAATACAGAAGCATAGCTTAGCCGCATCCATATTTATACCCACAATTGTTGCTATTTGCATCACCTTTGCTGCCTGTTTGGAGATGAACAACCCATTAGCATAGCCGGGTTGAGCTCATCTGCGGATCAACTGACCGGCAAGCTCTCCAAGCTGCTCGGACAACACAGATAGGTTGCACACGCCTGCTGGACGGATACAATCCGCCCCAACAAATCAGCCTGGCTTCACACAGTACTGCTGTTTCATAACAGCCTATAGCCGAACTGGAACTCCGGCGGCAAAGTTCACTTGATCTCATGGCAACTGTTTACTGCCAGATAAGATGCAAATTGTAACAGGTGTAAAAACGACTGCACGCCAGTGCCGGGCAGCCCTGTCCAAAATTCCGAGCCACAACAGCAAGAATAGCTACGCCCGTGCAGTTGCTGGCAACAACCGGCTCGAGATAAGCTGAGGATACTGGGCGCCCGAGGACAAAGTCATGCTCTCCCATTGCAATAGACTACAAACAGCTGCCATCAAGGCGCTTTGCCTCTTCTTCGGGACACTCTTGTTATTGCAGTTAGCCGGGCAAGCAAAGGAGGTTGAAGTGAATTCAGCAAACAGTCACCACCTGGACCGGGCCATGTTTGCAGCTGGCTGTTTCTGGAAGGTCCAGTACCTCTTCAGCAAGGTGCCCGGAGTTGTAAGTGCACGCGCCGGCTACTCCGGCGGCTCAGTTCACAACCCATCTTATGAACAAGTGTGCAGTCACAAGACAGGTCATGCTGAAGTAGTACTGGTTGAATTTGACCCGACTAGAGTTAGCTACCGCACACTGCTTGAGACTTTCTGGGCCCATCACGATCCAACTACAAGCAACAGACAAGGACCGGACATAGGTACACAATACAGGTCAGTAGTTTTTTACACATCGCCGGCTCAGAAAGAGGAGGCGATTAAAGCTTCTGTTGAAAAACGGGTGGGTAACTAAAAGATATTGAAACGGTCTGAAATGGATATACGGCACAGTCGGAGTCAGGCTGTGAGCCAATTCTAGCAAAAGCTCCGGTAGGATACTCGTTTGAGTTCAAGACTTTCCCGG
>CAILLX010000006.1 GCA_903835185.1 uncultured bacterium
CCGGGAAAGTCTTGAACTCAAACGAGTATCCTACCGGAGCTTTTGCTAGAATTGGCTCACAGCCTGACTCCGACTGTGCCGTATATCCATTTCAGACCGTTTCAATATCTTTTAGTTACCCACCCGTTTTTCAACAGAAGCGGACTTATGGTGTAGGTCGATACATCGCTCCTTTTGTGCTGCTGCTTGCTGCATCGATGCTCGCGGCTCTGCGCATTGATGCTACTCGAAGAGGCCGGCTTGCGCTGGCAGCTACATTGGGAATCTTTTTGTTTTATCCGCTTTGCCCTTTGGTGCAGGAGGTGGCGGCTGACATACGTCTTGCATCGAGCACACCGCCTTACAAAGATTGGCACATAGCTCAAGGGATTAAACACTTTGGTGTCAAAGCGGGCGATCGAATTGCTCTGGTCGGGTTCTCCGGGAGGCACGGTTGGGATTATTGGGAACGCCTTGCCCAGGTCAGAGTCGTAGCCCAGATGGTTGATGGTAAGGAATTCTTTGGTTTAACAGACGCCTGCAGGAATGAGATCTCTCGCAAGCTCGTATCGTATGGAGTAACGTCCCTTGTGTACGAGCCAGTAGGTCCGCTCACTGCGCCGTTACCGTCGGGTTGGCAACAGATAGATAGCCAGAATTGCTATGTGTGCATTCTTTCCGAATCTGTACACTGAATTCCAGTTTGGCTATGCAATTTTTCGAGTAGTCGCGCTCATCTTCTGATTTACTAGAGGCCAAAGGACTTGCTGTGATCACTATAGGACCATAGGCAAGCGTGACTGCATGAGTGATGCTGGAGAAACCAATGGATGACGACCAATGGCTGCAATGCGGCAATTTTAAATATTGAGGTGTTACATTATTTGAATCAGGGGAATACTTTAATGGGAGAAGTGGAATCAATGACAACCAACCGCATTTTGCTAGCAGATGCCGCTATCTTAGCTGGGATTTGGTACTTGATCTTTGCTGCACCTGCTTATGCCTACTTCGACCTTGGAACGGGGCAATACTTGTTGCAGCTGCTTGCCGGTTTAGCTGTTGCCGTCTGGATCTCCATCCTGCCTATCCGTCAAAAACTTTCGGTTATGTTCAAGAAAGAAACTAAAGACTCCCCAACGAACCGTGCTGACTCAGCAACCAACGGTGACGATGCTTCTTAGAAGTGAGTTGCAATAGTCTGTAAGCTTTCTGGTTAGTCCATCATGTTGACGATGGCATGGTGCATCATCTGGAAGTCCGACTTTTGGTGTTACGGCTGCCAGCAAGAAAGGGTGATAAGTGGCATAAAAAATTTTCATAGTGCCGGGTGATAGCCAGCCTCAGATTTGGGACATTCTTCCATACTAACGCAAGTTTCATTTAGTTGATGCAGAAGAATACAAGAGAACTCCACACTGGAGCAATGGACTTGGCGATCAATTTCACCAGGTGTTGGCATAACTCTAAAGATACTCAACAAGCCTCGGAATTACCCGAGGCTTGTTTTTCAAAAGGAGGAATAACGCTGGTTAGCGGACTAATAGTTAGATCCGGAAGACCAGTCGCTAGTCACTGGAGGTTGTGGTGTTACGACAATTTCGGACGCCGGCGGTGAAAACGCCGTTTGTGGTTGAGGCGGTTGCTGTTGTGCTTGCAGTACAGCTGCCCGCAGGTGATCATCGAGCAGTCCGGCCTTCTCGCGAAGGAGAAACTCAATATAATCACCACGGCTCATACGAGAAGCAGCAACTTGCTCGTCTAATAACCGGTGTGCCATCGGTGTTACGCATACTGCTGTAGTCGTTCCTCTGTTCTTACCAAAGAAGTACGACTTGGCGCCGCCTTTGGGTCCAGTTTGTTTGGCAGCAGCAGGTAAGCGGAGCGGTATTTGACCGGCACGTTCGCGAATGAGCATCTCAACATAATCACCATTGGAGACCGTCGCGGCTGCTGCCTGCTCTTTGAGCAGTTGACGGCCAAGAGCGGTCAAATTAAACGAAACAGATCCTGATTCCTTACCCGGGAAGCGCGAACGACGCGGCGAAGTAGTCTTGGTGGGAGCGTTTGCTGGAACCGTTGTATTCATTTAGCTTTCGGCAGCTGTGTTCTGCGTGGACTTTGCCCTGACTAGTTAAGCTGCCTTTCCTCCTTTTCTAAAGAACTGGGTCCTATCTGGTATTGCAAGACGGTCACTTGCTTTTAACTGGATACCTTACAACCGTAATTAACTAAAGCTGACTGATGGCCGCCGCCAGCACAAAAGTCGCATTGGAAAAGCTTGCCGGAATCTGTCCAACGCAGGGTTCAACCCAGCGCAGGGCTAAGACAAGAGAACACAATTCCCTTCCCTTTTATCTCTCTACAAAGACTGCTTAGTTGGCAGCCTTGTTAAGGAGTAACCCTGGCAACCCTTTTCAAGACCTTGATTATATAGCAATTCCTCAACATTGTTCAGTAGTCATGTATTACGTTCTTCTCATGCTTTGCGGCTTTTGCGGCTTCTGACAACTGCTGTTTCCTGGCTCAATCTGCAGCTAGACAAGTGGCATAACTGTTGCGTACACAACAGTTGTTTTGAACCTAGCTTTGAGACTTTCGGTTAAACAGCTCTCAAGCGCATGGGAACCATAAATATTGAATGTCGATCTGCTCTCCGACAGGAGAGACACGTTACATATAGTTGATGGGATTGTTGAATCAATCTTATGAATGATGCCTTGGTTATACGTCAAGTGCAACGATTATCTAATGTCTCTATCAGGCAGGCTGCTCATTGAGCAGTGGTCCTGTACCTCTTTAGTGAGTGCGAACGGTTTATCAGGCGGGCAATTATGTTAACGACTCAAAAAACTGACCAGAAAAAGAACATCGCTGGCGAGAATCCTGCCAAGCACAAACAGGTCACAATTGATGGCAACGAAGCAGCAGCATATGTGGCTTACAAAGCCTCAGAGCTTGTTGCCATCTATCCAATTACTCCTTCATCTCCGATGGCAGAACTGGCCGATGATTGGGCAGCAGCAGGCAAGACCAACCTGTGGGGCAATATCCCTTATGTCCAGGAGATGCAGTCGGAAGGCGGTGCCGCCGGTGCTGCCCATGGTGGTTTGCAAGCAGGGGCGCTGACGACATCTTTTACAGCCAGTCAGGGGCTTCTTCTCATGATCCCCAATATGTTCAAGATAGCCGGAGAGCTCACCAGCACAGTATTTCATATTACTGCACGCAGTCTGGCTACGCACGCACTCTCTATCTTTTGTGACCATGGTGATGTTCTCGCTACACGCTCTACCGGTTGGGCCATGCTTTTTGGCAACTCGGTACAAGAGGCGCATGACCTGGCTCTGGTAGCTCATGCCAGTACTTTGCGTTCCAGAATACCGTTCCTCAATATATTTGACGGCTTCCGTACCTCTCACGAAGTGGCCAAAATTGAACAGCTTGCTGATAGTGAGATTAGAGCTCTCATTGACGACGATCTGGTGCGTGCTCATCGTGCACGTGGACTGTCCCCAGATCAGCCTGTAATTCGTGGCACCGCTCAGAATCCGGATGTCTTTTTCCAGGGACGTGAGCGTGCCAATCTTTATTATGATGGCGCACCAGGCATAGTCCAGGATGTGATGGATCAAGTGGCAGCCCAGACAGGGCGCAGTTATCACCTGTTCGATTATGTCGGCGCCTCTGACGCTGAGCGTGTAGTAATAGTAATGGGCTCTGGAGCCGAAACAGTTGAAGAGACTGTCAACTGGCTTATCAATAAGGGCGAGAAAGTTGGGATGATTAAGGTTCGCCTTTACCGTCCGTTTTCAATAGAACACTTTGTTGCTGCTCTACCTGCTGCTGTGAAAACGGTTGCAGTGTTAGATCGAACCAAAGAGCCTGGCGCTGCCGGCGAGCCGTTACGGCAAGACGTTGTCACTGCTCTTTACGACACGCGCTCTAATGTGAAAGTCATAGGTGGTCGTTATGGACTCGGCTCGAAAGAGTTTACTCCAGGCATGGCCAAAGCAGTATTTGACGAAATGAGTCGCAAGGAGCCGAAAAAGCACTTTACAGTCGGTATAGTCGACGATGTTTCGCACATGTCCCTGGAGTACGATAGCAAGTTCGATCTCGAAGGTGCCGATGTTGTACGAGCAGTTTTCTGGGGACTCGGCTCAGACGGGACAGTAGGAGCCAATAAGAACTCAATTAAGATCATTGGTGAAGAGACAGAGAATCATGCGCAAGGCTATTTTGTCTATGACTCCAAGAAATCTGGTTCAGTGACAGTGTCGCATTTGCGCTTCGGTCCCAGACCGATACACTCTCCTTATCTAATCGGCTCAGCTAACTTTGTGGCTATTCACCAGTTCGGTTTTCTTGAGCGCTTTCCAGTACTCGACTCGGCTGTCGAAGGTGCAACTGTTTTGATCAACAGCCCTTATTCAGCTACCGAAGCGTGGCAGCACCTGACACCTTATGTGCAGAAGCAGATTCTCCAGAAGAAGCTCAAGGTATATACACTTGACGGTTATGAAGTTGCTAAGAAGACCGATATGGGCAATCGAATAAACACAATTATGCAGGTTGGTTTCTTTGCTCTCTGTGGTGTTCTGCCTAAAGAAGAAGCAATTGCCAAGATCAAGAACGCTATTAAGAAGAGCTACGGTAAGTTCGGTGAACCGGTAGTGCGCCAGAACAACGCTGCTGTAGATGCTGCTCTCGATCACCTCCATGAGCTGGTAATACCGGCAGGAGCAGCGACATCTACTTGCGCATGCTCGTGTGCTTCTACGCAGAAGAGTTGTACAGGAGCGGGCGATGGAGTCTCACTCGACACAATAGTCGAGATGATAGCCGGACGTGGCGATGATCTGCCAGTATCAGCTATGCCGGACGATGGCACATTCCCCACCAGTACAGCTCGTCTGGAAAAACGTAATATCGCCCTGGATATTCCAGTTTGGGACCCTACAGTTTGCATTCAATGTGGCAAGTGTATTCTTGGTTGTCCGCATGCTGTCATTCGCTCCAAACTGGTTGATCAAAAGGCACTTGCTAATGCCCCAGATGGTTTTAAGACAGCAAAAGGCACTTTCCGCGAACAAGCTGACAAGTTGTTCACCATACAGGTCTCTGCTGAAGATTGCACAGGTTGTGCTCTGTGTGTTGAAGTCTGCCCAGCCAAGAATAAAGCTCATGTTGGGCGCAAAGCAATTAACATGGAACCTGTGATTGAGATAAAAGATCAAGAGAAGAAGAACTGGGATTTCTTCCTGCGCTTGCCGGAGATTACCCGCAACGATGGAGTTGCTTTCAACAGCGTCAAATCAGTACAGCTGCTTGAGCCGCTTTTCGAATTTTCTGGTGCTTGTGCCGGCTGCGGCGAGACCCCTTATGTCAAGCTAGTGAGTCAGCTCTTTGGCGAAAGGACCATCGTTGCTAATGCTACCGGCTGTTCAAGCATCTACGGCGGCAATCTGCCGGCTACACCATGGTGCAAGAATGCTTCCGGTTGCGGACCGGCCTGGGCTAATTCACTGTTTGAAGATAATGCTGAGTTCGGGTTGGGAATGCGTCTGGCTGTCGATGTGCAAAACACTTATGCCAAGCGCCTGCTTTTCGAGCTTAAAGAAAGTATCGGATCTGAGTTGGTTTCAGCCATACTCGACTGTCCGCAAGATGACCTGGGACGTATCGCCAATCTGCGCGAGCATGTCAGTAAGGTCAAGGACAAGTTGAATCGGGTAGATGATGCCAGAGCAAAAGATCTCTTGAGCGTAGTTGATACGCTTGTTGATCGCTCTCTCTGGATCATAGGTGGCGACGGCTGGGCTTACGACATTGGCTACGGCGGGCTAGATCATGTGCTGGCCAGCGGTCAGAATGTCAATATTCTTGTGCTCGACACTGAAGTCTACTCCAATACCGGCGGGCAGATGTCCAAGTCTACCTCTCGGGGAGCAGTGGCCAAGTTTGCCGCTGGTGGCAAACCTACCGCCAAGAAAGATCTCGGTCGTCTGGCTATGAGCTACGGCAACGTTTATGTTGCCCAGGTAGCCATGGGTGCTAGCGATACTCAGACAGTTAAGGCGTTCCTGGAAGCTGAAACTTACCCGGGTACTTCAATAATAATTGCCTACAGCCACTGTATAGCTCACGGCATCAACATGTCTAAAGGGATGAACCAGCAGAAGTTGGCTGTGCAGTCTGGACACTGGCCGCTCTATCGATTTGATCCCAGACTGCATGAGCGTGGTGCTAATCCGTTCCAGCTCGACTCAGGCGAGCCCAGCATAACGCTTGATGATTATTATTACTCTGAAGCACGGTATCGCATGCTCAAACAAAGTAATCCTGCTGCAGCTGAGAAGTTGCTTGCTGAAGCGAAGCAGGATGTGGTAAATCAGGGACGTGCTTACAAAGCTATGGCTGCAGTTACAGCAGTCGGTGGAAAGGGGGCTGACAATGGCTAATCTCAGCAGAGAATATCTCGGGCTCAAACTGAAAAACCCGATAGTTGCTTCTTCTTCGCCGCTGTCCAGCTCTCTGGATGGTATGTGCCGACTGGCAGAAGCAGGGGCGTCAGCAATAGTTCTGACCAGCTTGTTTGAAGAGCAGATTGCGCAAGAAAGTCGTTCCTTCGACCATTTCATGAGCTATGGAACTGACAGTTTTAGTGAGGCCTTAAGCTACTTCCCGCAAGTAGACAACTTTCATATCGGACCGGAGAAGTATCTTGAGCTTATAAGTAAAGGTAGAAAAGAGCTTGACATTCCTATCATTGCCAGCCTGAATGGAGTTTCTCCTGGCGGCTGGATAGAGTGGGCTGGTTTTTGCGAACAGGCAGGAGCACATGCTCTTGAACTCAACGAATACTTTATCCCGATTGATCCACTCATCACTGGTGAAGAAGTGGAGCGCCGTTATGTTGAGATACTGCGCGAAGTGAAGAAGCATGTCAAGATCCCAGTTGCAGTCAAGTTGAATCCTTTCTTCAGCTCTCCAGCACATACAGCTCAGCGTCTTGTTGACTCTGGTGCTGACGGGCTGGTTCTCTTCAATCGCTTCTATCAGCCTGATTTCGATCTGGAAGAGTTGGAAGTAGTTCCCCGCCTGGTTTTGAGCCGGTCGGACGAATTGCGTCTGCCTCTGCGCTGGGTGGCAATTATGTATGGTCGGGTCAAAACTGACTATGCCATTACATCTGGCGTTCACACTCATATTGATGTGCTCAAATCGATAATGGCCGGAGCCAAAGTGGCTATGATGGCTTCTGAGCTTTTAAGCGAAGGGGTTCATCGTATAGGCGAGATCTTGACAGACATGCAAACTTGGATGGAGAAGCATGAATATGACTCTCTTAACCAGATGGAAGGAAGCATGAGTCAGATCAATGTTGCTGATCCTGTTGCTTTCGAGCGGGCTAATTATATGAATGTTTTGCTCTCCTGGCGCGCTGATCCAACTGGACTGCTTCCTTAGTTCGCTCTGTCCATAATCTTGCGGCCCGGGCTGAGAACTGCACAGTAACGAACGTCTACTTCACAGTAGGCGTTCGGGGATGCTCCCAGGATGACATTTGAATCGGACTTTTCTAAGGTAATGCGGTTGTTACCCAGATGTTGACGAGCCAGGCGATTGCAGTGCCGAACGCTGCTCCGACCAGGACTTCAAATGGAGTATGTCCGAGAAACTCTTTAATTCGCTCTGAAGAGAGGCGTGGGTGCTCTGAGAAGAGCTCCTCCATCATTTGATTGAGCACTTTTGCTTGAAGCCCGACAGTGCGCCTGACTCCAGCAGCATCGTACATGACTATAAAAGCCAGACAAAGAGCGATGGCAAAAGAGACTGAATTAAAGCCCTCGATCAGTCCGACCGACACAGCCATTCCCATAGTGCAGCAGCTGTGGCTTGATGGCATGCCGCCTGTCTTAGCCATCATGCGCAGGTCAAGCTTGCCGGTGCGGAAGAACTTGCCGATAATCTTGACACTTTGAGCCAGCAAGCTGCAGAGAAGAGTCACAGCAACGACCTGCCCGCCGCGGCAGGAACCGGAGCCATAAGGGTGAACCGGTGTTTCGGCTATATTGGAGAATAATAGCAAGAGAGATTGAAGTGTATGGTCCATGTGTTGTTATTGTGGCATTGCTATATGTGCGATCAGTTGGATCTGTGAATTGCATAGTTGAGAAGTGACTCGAGTGCAAGAAGTGAGTCATCAGAAAGTCCTGTTGCCAGGAGCGCCTTGCTGCCGTCCAGTTGAAGTTCTCTCAGCTTTCGCCTCGATTCTTCTTCACCAAATACTCTTACCCAGGTTGCTTTGTCGGCAGCTGCATCTTTACCTGGGGTTTTACCGAGCGTCTTTATATCACCTGTGACATCGAGAAGATCATCTGCAATTTGAAATGCCAGCCCAAGGATCTGACCAAAGCGAGAGAGTGCTGAAAGTTGAGAGCTCTTAGCTCCTGCCAAAGCTGCTCCTGAATAGATGGAGAAGTTCAAGAGTGCGCCGGTTTTGCGCTCATGCATCGCCTTCATGAGCGCGATTGTATCAGCTGTCTGGATTGCACCGCCAGTGGCGGCAAGATCAAGCACCTGCCCGCCGACCATTCCACTGGAGCCTGTTGCTGATGCCAGTTCGGCAGACACTGACAGTAAGAGAGCCGGTGTCACATCTGGTGAACTTTTCTTGAGGAGAATTTCAAAAGCTAGAGCAAAAAGGGCGTCACCAGTAAGAATAGCCATAGCTTCGCCAAAAACTTTGTGATTTGTTGGACGTCCGCGTCTGAATTCATCATTGTCCATGGCGGGGAGGTCATCATGAATGAGGCTGAAGGCGTGAACAAGCTCGATGGCGCACGCGCAAGGCAGGGCATACTCAATCCCTTGGAAACCGCCGACAGCTTCAGCGGCGGCCAAACATAAGAGCGCTCTTAACCGCTTGCCTCCTGCCAGTACTGAATACCTCATCGCTTCCCATAACTGTGGCGGGTCGTGGCAATCTAAGTAGCCAGATAGGCGCAGTTCGACCAGTGCGCGCCTGCCTGCTAGATAATCTTTAAAATCGAACTTTGTTTCAGCGACCATATCCTAACTCTCAGTTCACAGAAGATACGAACTGATAACTCCCCAGAACAGTTATTATCGACCAGGTAGAAGCAATGCGCCTCAAGCTCGAAAATTTCCTAATTATTGGCTGTGCCTCTGAGGTATTCAAAGGCGCCTTTAGCAGCTTTTGCCGCCCAAAATCCCCACTGCCAGAGTCCCCGCTCTTTCTGGAGAAAAAGCATGAGCGCTGAGCTTGCATGCTCGACCAGCAGCTTATTGAATCTGGAGGCGTTTGGTCTCCTGGTGGTTGTCAGGCGTTTTTCCAGGCTGCCCAATTTAGCTCTCACAGCAGAAAGCTCGAAGAGCACGTCGTCGCGTGCTTGATCGGCAGCAATCTCCTGCCTGTATAGATTGTCAAGACACTGGCGGCGATGGATGAATATCCACAAGGATAAGGCAGTACCTGTCAGCATCAGTACTGAGAGAACTATTTTCGCTCTATCTAGCCACTCTGTAGTCTTTGTCAGCACAACGGCGAGCAGGAAAAGGAAAAATACTGCCAGCAAGACAAGATTGATTGTGCCTGTCGAGACAGAACGGTTGTTTATTTGTGGAGCTGCCGGTACGTTCACTGAGAGCCTTATCTGTATGAGATTGTGCTTAGCCGGCAGTTTGTCAAACGCCAGTTCAAAAATATACTAGCGCATGCAAGCAGCTGTCCGATCTTGGCAAGTGTCCTGGTCTGAGGCGGCTTGGCGCCAGAGACACCAGGACAATGTCGTGTGCGCTAGAATACCGGGCAGACCTGTCTTGCCTAGTCGTCAGGAGATTTGAACTTTAGTAATGCCAGCCTCACCTTATGTCAACGCAGCAGCGACAGGGCAGCAAAGATCTGCTGACAGTCGAGATGTCAAGCTCGTGAAGCCACGCATGCTCAACAGAGGCGACACAGTCGGGATTGTTGCTCCTTCAAGTCCGCCATGCGAGCCAGGTGACATTGAGTTTACTTTTAGCTGGCTCGACAGGCTTGGTCTGAAATACAAAGTGGGCAAGCATGTCTTTGAGCGTATGGGTGATTATGCAGGTTCGGATCAACACCGCTTGGAAGATCTCCACAATCTTTGGGCAGATCCTGAAGTGAAAGCCATTTTACCGTTGCGTGGTGGCAATGGAGCAGTTCGCCTCTTGCCGGGGCTGGATTTTGAGCTTATAGCAAGCAATCCCAAGATCTTAATTGGTTACAGTGACATAAGCGGACTCTTGATACCGATCCACCAGAGGACAGGGCTGGTCACTTTCCATGGACCTACTGCCGGCTCTTTTTACAAAAGCAGCTACACTTACCGGTACTATCGTAAAGCCATACTGCAGGCAGCGCCTATAGGCTTAGTTGCTGATCCTGAAGGTCGAGATCCCTGGAAACCGGAATATCCACCCACACGCATGGTGCTAGCTGAAGGTAGCGCTCGCGGACGCTTGATTGGTGGTTGTTTGACCTTATTGCGCCAGCTGGAAGGCAGTAGTTATGCGATGCAGACTGCCGGCAAGCTGGTCTTTATTGAGGACGTGCAAGAAGAGCCTCACAATGTAGATCGTATTCTCAGCCAGCTGCTTTTAGCTGGCAGATTGAAAGATGCCAGCGGTATTGTAATTGGTGAGTGTCTACATTGCCGTCCAGGCGACAGCGGGCGTAACTCGATTGCTTCGAGCGGCAGTCTGGAAGAGGTATTTAGAGAGCGTTTAGGTGGACTGGGCATTCCAGTAGTGTACGGTTTGCGATTTGGGCACGGCTTGCAGCAGTTTACTTTGCCGTTAGGTGTGACGGCGTCGCTCACAGCATCCGATCGAGTGGTCAAGTTCAGAATTGAGGAGAGCGGCGTTTGCTTGTAATTCTTACCTGTCTTAAGCCTTTTATGTGCTAACTTCTTCCCAGCCTGGATATAAGCAACTGACAACTCTCAGCACAATGCCACCATATTCACAACTAATCAAGCCTCCGGCGCTCAAGGCGGGCGACACTGTGGGTCTTATCTGCCCGGGCAGTCGTCCGTCCAGCCCTGCAGTTGTGCAACGATGTATCCGCATAGTTGAGGAGATGGGCTTCAAAGCAAGGCTGGCAGATCATGTGCTGAGTATGCACGGTTATATGGCAGGATCTGATGAAGAGCGCCTGGAAGATCTGGGAGCCTTTCTGTCAGACCGTACGGTGCAGGGCATTTTCTGTCTAACAGGTGGCTTTGGCTCGCTCCACCTTTTACAGCACCTTGATTATGCTGCTATTGCTAGCAATCCTAAGGTTATTGTTGGTTCGGACGATAACACACACTTGCTTCTGGCTGTTTTGTCGCAGTCGGCGATGGTGACATTGCACGGTCCCAACCTCGATCAAATCAAAACAAGATACGCTTTTGAGCGCTGCAAGGAGGCTGTCACTACAAAAGGCCAATTGCGAGCTGTGTCGGCTGATGATACTAAAAGCGATGAAATTGCCGTGGCTTGCTTGTATACCTCCTTCCCTGGTACCGTATCTGGTGCACTGCTTGGTGGCAACCTCACAGCGCTTGTGTCGCTGCTGGGAACGCCTTACCAGCCTGATTTTGCTAAAACTATCTTATTTCTAGAAGACCGGAATGAAAGGATAGACATTCTCGATCGCTGGTTTACCTCGCTGCAAATTTCCGGGCAGCTGAAGAAGGTTAATGCTGTGGCTTTTGGAGAGTTCGTTGATTGTGGATCAAAAGGATTGCACGATCTGCTTTCACCCGAAGAGCTTTTGGGCAACAGACTTGCTCAGGAGAAGGTACCATCTTGTTTCGGGCTTCCTGCCGGGCAATCTGGCGCTACTGTTCCGCTGGGAGTGGCAGCGTCTCTGGACGCTGGTCTGGGCATCCTTAATTTTGAGTCAGCTCATTTGAGTTAGCTCCACGATTCTGGCAAGCTTATATGCGAACGCACCGCTGGCGGTGCATAGTCTACATGGGCTGTCAAGTTATCTGCCTTCGCAAGAACCCGGTTGCTGATTGAGGGCATTGATCTTGTAGCAACTTTTCACAGATCTATACGATTATCGTACGGTTTCATATCTGCTTTTCTCTGATGTGCACTGGCTTTGCGCAGCTCTTCCTGTGACGTTATCAGCTTGCCGCACTCGGAGCAATTAGGGAATTCGCCGCCCCATGTCTCAGGAGGAACGTGTCCGTAATTGTCGCACATGGTTTTTTTCTTCTCTTTAGAGAAGAGACCACCTATAGATGCAGTCAAATTCTGGACAAAAGAGTTGACTTTCTGCTTGGCGCGCACGACTTCCGAGCTGGTCTTCATCGAGCTTGTCCTTAAGGCGTTCACCTCTGGATTAGTGAGCTTCTGCACCTCTGGACAGCGAGTATTAGCTAGTCGTTCTTGCATTAAATCTTCGAACTTGCGCGGGTCGTGCAAAGTTCTTTTTTTGCTATCTTCTTCAACCGGTTGGACTGTCGGAGCTAGCCTTTTTTCAACATCAAGATATAGGGACTCCCCCTTGATAGGGTCGATAAAATACTCTCCGTCCCGCTTACTAAGCCGATCAGGATCAGCTCCTTTGGAACGTTTGCGTGCGTCTATCTCTCTGCCCAGTCCCTCATTTGTGTATTCCGGATTCTGGTGATAATCCTTGTCGTTATTCCCAGCCATAACTGGTTCCCCCAACTTATTGAGCCACAATTAGTTGTTCCACCTAAACTGACTTCTTTAACAGGTAGGTTAAATTCTCGACTTTTAAGGCAGTTGTCCGATAAATTTTTGACTACATAGCTGAGAAAACTGCTAGCGGACCTACATCAATAATAATAATCGACTCTGCAGAGGCTATAGAGTGGCGACTGAGCGACTACTGAGAGTCAGAGTCTATGGAAACCTTTGCCTTTAGAGTCTCGAGTTTTTTCTGCAGGTCGTGCATAGACTGGTAGCGCAGCTCAGGATCTTTGGCCAGCGTTCTGGCAACTATCGTTTCAAGCTCTTCGGGGAAAGTCAGGTCGGGACGTTTCTGGCACAGTGGTAAATAATTCTGCTCTATATGCATGAACATGATTTCAATTGGGTTTGGGTCATCGTAAGGAAGACTGCCGGTTACAACTTCATAAAGGAGGCAGCCGAAAGAGTAGATATCTGAACGTTCATCAAGCTGTTGTCCCCGCACCTGCTCAGGGCTCATATAAGGGGGACTGCCAAAAGCATGTCCTGCCTTAGTAAGAGCTATGATATCCTGCCCCTCTACTCCTGGCTCCAGCAGTTTGGCACAACCGAAATCGAGGATCTTGGGTACAGCTTCCCGACCAGCTACCTGCTTGAGCATGATGTTGCTCGGCTTGATATCACGGTGGACTATACGCAAATTGTGAGCATGCGCGATGCCATCACAGATCTGAATCAAAATAGTCAGCGCCCGGGGCAGTGGTACAGCACCTTCTTGTGATATAAGGTTGTCAAGGCTGCGCCCTTCGATAAATTCCATGACCATAAACGGACGTTTGCGCTCAGTGACTCCAAACTCATAGACCATGGCTATGTTTGGGTGCTGAAGGCGTCCTATTACTTTAGCTTCGCGTTGGAAGCGAATAATAGTCTCTTCCTTAAGTGCGTTAGCCTGAAGCATTTTAATGGCAACAATCTTGTCCAGTTGTGGTTGTCTAGCACGGAAGACGATGCCGACACTCCCCTCACCTATGAGATCGCTAAACTCGTAACGGCTGGCAAGAGCAGTGCCGATCAGGTCACCCCTGGACAGAAGCGCCTCATTGTCAATGCCCAGCGGTTTAAATAGAGGCTGTTTGACCTGTGCTTCACTCTTGCGGAGAGCTGCTCTGATGCGTGCAGTCAACTCTTTCATGTGAAACGGCTTGGTCAGATAGTCGTCAGCACCAATATCCAGTCCAACCTCTTTGTCGTCAACTGAAGTTCTTCCGGTAAGCATGATTACAGGCGTTGTCCCACCTGAGTCCCGAAAGCGCTTAATGACATCGATGCCGTTTATGTCCGGCATCTCCCAATCCATTATTACAAGGTCATATGGCTGTATCTGTAAACGAGACCAGGCTTTCAAGCCTCTGTTTATTACATCTACTGAATGGTTTTCCGAAATCAGCCAGTCCTGAACTATACCGGAGAGATCTTCGTCGTCATCAACTACCAGTATTTTTGCCATTAAGCTCTAGATCTCCGCCTGTCAAAAGCAATAATCCAGGTACATAGTTGGTGCTCTGTATCTGCAGATATGTTACCAGGGAACCGCGGCTGAGAGCGCCGCGCGGCAGGATCAGTTTGAGGATTCTGCAACTTCGTCTGTACCGAACAGTTCCTGCTCGAAGCGGCTGCCGGTAAATTTGCCGCAGCTCAACTGGGAGACTACTGTCGGGATGCATGACATGATGTCTCCTGCAACTATGCCTATTTCACCCAGTTCTGAGGCTGCCAGGTCACCTGAAGCGCCGTGAATATAGACAGCTGCCACAGCTGCTGCAAATGTGTCCATACCTTGAGCAAGCAAGCCGCCCAATACTCCTGAAAGTACATCGCCTGATCCAGCTGTTGCCATGCCAGAATTACCTGTTGGGTTGATAAAAACGTCCCCATCCGGATGAGCAATCACTGTGCGAGCTCCTTTAAGTATTACTGTACAACCAAATTGGCAGGCGGCTGACAGCGCTGCATCTGTTCTATCAGCTTGAATTTCGGCGGTACTCAATCCTGTCAATCGCGATAACTCCTTAGGATGCGGAGTCAAAATAAACTTGTCTGCCTGTTCGGGAAATACCTGCCGATTTAGGGCAATGGCGTTAAGAGCATCGGCATCAAGCACACAAGGTTTGTCAATCAGGTTCAGTAAGCTGTGCACAAACCTGACTGTGTCAGCATCTGCCGACAGCCCTGGACCGAGAACGACAGCTGTGCATTGCTCAAGATATTCTTCAAGATCGCCTATCGCTGCAGAGCTGATTGTCCCTGCTACTGTTTCAGCAATACCTTTGTAAATGACCTCCTGCGGTGGCAGTTGGGTCACAAGCGATTTGGGCGTGGCAAGAATAGATAGTCCTGCTCCAGCTCTTAGAGCACTCTTACTGGAGAGAATTGCAGCGCCGCTCATACCGGCGCTGCCGGCAATAGTGAGGAGCTGCCCGCAGCGTCCTTTGTGTGCATCAGCGGCGCGCGGCACAAGGTGATTGCTTACCCAGTCAGCTGTGGTGAGCCACCATTCTTCCTTGCCGATTAGCTCAAACTGCTCCAGGCTGGGTAGCCCGATATCGACAAGAGTAATCCTGCCGCACAAAGAAGCTCCAGGGTAATGTAACAGCCCGGCCTTAAGATAGCCGAAAGTGACTGTTTCATCAGAACGCACTGAGCAGCCCATAATCTGACCGTTATCTGAATGCACTCCTGACGGCACATCTACAGCGAGAACAGCTTTGCCGCTTCTATTGATTAAATCAATGAGTTCACATGTAAGCCCTTCAACTTTGCGGTCCAGACCGGTTCCGAGCAGGGCGTCTACGATAAGGGCGCAGTTGGCAAGCTGTGAGTCCAGATCGGGCAGATTGCCGTTTGTAATGATGTGAATGGGCACGCCTGTTTTTTCAGCCACAGCTCTGTTAATTGAACTTTCTGTCGGACCAGTTTTAGGTTTTTGCGGCTCTAGAAACCAGACAGACACAGGTATGCTCCAGAGCTTAAGATAGCGTGCCGCTACAAGTCCGTCTCCGCCGTTGTTGCCTGGACCGCAAATCACCACCACCGGGCGGGTTTCATCCTGCCACAAAGAGAGCGCCCGCTCTGCCACATGCCTTCCGGCTGTCTCCATGAGAACCAGTCCCCAATCACTATGGCAGGACTCAATCCAAGCCGATTCCAGGGCACGCAGTTGTGCTGTAGTCGGAACTCTGGTTGATATTCTCATCTCTATATTGCTCCGCAGTTAAACGTGTAGAACATTCAATTTAAGCTCTCTTTAGTAACTTGCCCTGGTACGACTACACAACGTGCAAGATGCGCGTTAATCTTCTCTTCCAGCGGCGGTAACGCTTCCTGGCAGCGAGGCTCAACCAATGGACAGCGCTCGGCAAACCGACAACCCTCCGGCAACTCAATGAGACTGGGCGGCTGTCCGTCTATTGGCTTGAGCCGCTGGATCCCTGTACGCGGTATTGAGTCAAGCAGTCCAATAGTATATGGATGTAGTGGGTGATCAAACAGATTGTTAGAACTGGCATACTCGACAATAGACCCAGCGTACATTACGGCAACGTTGTGGCACATCTCAGCTACGACACCTAAATCGTGGGTGATAAGAAGGATAGACATACCTTCATCTTTCTGAATCGATCTCAGAAGATCTAAAATCTGGGCCTGCACTGTGACGTCAAGAGCAGTTGTCGGTTCGTCAGCTATTAACAAGTCAGGTTGGCAGGCAAGTGCCATGGCAATCATCACGCGCTGGCGCATGCCTCCTGAAAACTGGTGGGGATAATCATCAATGCGGCTGGCAGCTTGCGGCATTCTTACTCGGTCGAGCACTGCGATAGCACGAGAGCGAGCTTCCTGGCGCGACACTTTCTGATGCAGCTCAATGGCCTCAATAATCTGCTCCCCTATAGTGTAGACAGGATTAAGAGATGTCATCGGGTCTTGAGGTATAAGAGCTATACGATTGCCTCTAATTGAACGCATCTTTGCTTCGGGCAAGTCAAGCAGATTCTGCTTGTCAAAAATGATCTTGCCTGCAATTACTTGCCCGGGCGGGGGGACGAGGCAGAGGATTGACAGAGCAGTGATGGACTTGCCGCAGCCGGACTCACCGACTAAACCCAAGACAGATCCTTTCTCCATGGCGAGAGAAAGATTGTCTACTGCTTGAGCTCGACCTGCGTCTGTCTCAAATACTACGGATAAATTCTGGATATCAAGGAAAGACATACTGTGCCAGCTGTTTGCCTGACTGAGCCTCTAGTCTCAGCCATAATCCCAGATTAGACCAGCCGGGTCAAATTGTGCTCAAAAGAGAAGCTGGAGGGAGCGGCAGTCTTTCAAGATTGGGCAGCTTGGGAACGCCGGGCATGTAAGGCTATACCCAGTGGGTGGGTACAATAAGATAAGGTTAGTTGGGGGACGGTATATGGTTACAGACAGCGGTGGTCGGACAAAGGACATCTCGGTGTTGCAGCTCCTCACAAAGCTGGTGCAGGAGACAGACCGGGTTATCCGTCTGGCTGATGATATCGATCAGTATGCAACTACGCCACAAGCAAAGTCAGCATTAAACTTAATCGGCTCAGAGGTTAACAACATTTTGCAGATCTTGCGAGTCTCGCTTGATCCGCTCTACAAGCTGTATGAGCTTGACGCCGGCATGAAAGCTGCCGCCAAGCAGAGACAGACTCTCTCTCGAGATGAGTCCAGCAGCAGTGGCGAGCCTGATGAATATGATGAAAATGCTTTGTGGGCTGACCTTAAGAGTAAGGCGCACATTACACTGGATCAGGAGAGTTGACACCTTGCCTTGACCGCTGCAATGGACAAGGCAACAGAGTGGGGGGAATTGGCGTTCAAGACTTAAAGAAGACACCAATGGCGCCTGTTACTCTGCGAACTAGGCGGACAGTTTCGCAAGACATCTCCTGTCCATAGTCCAGCTCTTCTTCAGCGCGTTTCTTGAGGATGGCAATGAGGATCTGGCGCTCTTCTTCAGCTAATGTGACGCGCTGAGAGTTGAGATCTGCTGCAATCTGCAGCAACTCGGCAGTTGTCAGTCCTTCGCTTACGATTGACATTCCAGGCTCCTCAAGAGGTGGGAGTATTCTGCTAATCAATATATCTGTTGATGCCATGTTTGCATTCATCACTTTGTCCACCCGCTTTCTAACTTTGTCAAGATAGTACAGCTTCTATTCTTGATTGACGATGGTTGATACACGGTGCGGCATGGGAAATTCCTCAATATGCACGCTCACAATTTCTTGTGCTCATGATGTCCTCCGCCTGATATGATATGGAATGAGTGTAACAAAGGAGGTAGAAGTGCATCGAGAGAATCAGAGACGCCGCCGGGTGATCCAGGCAAAGACACTATGAGAGTCTTTCCACGCACACCTGCCACACTGCGCGAAAGCATTGCATAAGGTGTGCGTTCCTGCCCGTACGCGCGAGCTGTCTCGGTTATGCCTGGAATCTGGCGTTCAAGCACCCGTGCCATCGCTTCCGGTGCGCAATCGCGCTTGCTCAAGCCTGTTCCACCGGTAGTTACCACCAGGTCAAGCTTCATCTCATCGCAGCACAAAAGCAAGGTTTTCTCAATTGTCTCCAAATCATCAGCTATGACCAGATAATCTACGACAGTCACGCCTTCGCTGCTGAGCCGCTCTACAATCAACTTGCCTGAGCTGTCTGTTTTTTGTCCGGCGGCAACTGAATCGGACAGCACAATGACGGCAGCTTGCAGCGGTTCGTCACAGTGCTGCTTGAAGTCTGATTTGCCTCCTTTCTTGCTCAAGAGTGTGACGCCTGTGATCTCCATGTCGTTGTCGAGCATCTTTAACATGTCATACAAAGTTAACGCTGCAACAGCTGCAGCTGTCAGAGCTTCCATCTCCACACCGGTCTTGTAAACAGCCTTGACAGTTGTGGTGGTGACTATAGTGTTATATGTCAGCTCAAAATCAACCCCGACAAATTCGACAGGGATCGGGTGGCAGTAAGGGATGATCTGGCTGGTGCCTTTGGCGGACTGAACTGCTGCCACTCTGGCGACCTGTAGCGGGTCACCTTTAGGGATCTGCCCTTGCTTTATGAGCTCAGTTGTGTTCGGGCTCACTCTTACTATTGACCGGGCTGTTGCAATTCGCAGGCTCTTAACTTTCCTGGAAATGTCGCGCACAATGCACTCCTTAGTTGAGCGTGTCTTGGCTGGGATCATCCCATCAATCCGGAACCTTCACGAATTCCTATTCCGGTGTGAGCTTCACCACCATCGCGGACTCCTGCTGCCTCGAGTACGCCCTGGTGGACGTTGCCTAGAGAATCTTCTTCATAGCCCACTTCAGTGGTGATATCACCGCTGGATTCGCGGAATTTCGGCTGGTTAAGCCAGCGCCAGAAAGAGAGCAAGCCGAAGATGAGCAAGCCACAAAAAAGATACCATGCGATGATCCAGAGCATTGAGCTTCTCCCTAACCGTGCTTGCCGTGTAAGCCAATAGTTTGATTATGCTAAGCCAATAGCGGCTAAATCGTAATGAAACTGTAAGCCCAGGGCGAACAGCAGGCAACACGGTTTCCCGGGTGTGGGACGGTTATTACAATTTCCAGTATGCCCCGGCAAGAACTCTTAACGGCAGACTGTAACGTGTGCCCTGGAACGGGCTGCCAAGGTTGACAGGGATGCGCTCATTAAGCAGATTATCCATGCGTACATCAAATGAAGTTGGCACCAGCGCACTTTTCCGCCATGATTTTGGAGTTGACCAGCCGAAGTTGAGCCCGAGCATAGTGAGAACAGGTGTCCGTGCTGGATGAGCACCAAATATCTCCACATTGCGCTGGTCCTGCAAGCCTGTATAAACTCCAAGCTCCCCTAAAACCCAGATGCTGTTGTGTGCTTTGTAACCAAGTCCAGCTTTGACAGCATAACGACGATCATGATCAGCATAACGAGATCCAGGTATGGTGGGGTTTTGCCAGTTGCCACCAGTGACAGTTCTGCTCCCTCCCATATAGGCTACCTGTGCAGTGCTGGTGAGGAAGCCGTTTAGTCCATAACCTTCTCGTGAAGTCTTCAAATCAACTCTTGTCTCCATTCCGTATGATTTGAGCAGAGCCATTGTTTGCCTGTTGTAAATTGGTGTGTTCTCCACCACTCCGGAGTCACCTTGATTCTCGAGCTCTTTGTAATACATGTTGTTGCGTAAGACCAGACGTGGACCTGCCTGTTGCTCCACTCCTACGTCGACCATCTGTCCGCGAGCAGCACGAAGCGGTCTGGGTGTATTTACAAAAATCCCTGGTACTGCGTATGTTCTTACATCAGGAGGCATGACAAAGATATCGACTGGTGGCGGTTCGAAGAGTTGGGAATAAGAGGCACGCAAAACAGTCTTATCTGTTAACTGATAAGAAGCGCCAAAACGGCCGCTGGACTGAGCGTCTGTAACACGCTGGGTTAGATAAGGCTGTATCGAAAACGGCATGACACCGGGAATACCAGCTATTGTTTGAGCCATTGCGAGCATATTCCCGTAGACACCGTGATAAAGGTCAAAACGCACGCCGGCGTTGAGTGTCAGTCGCTTCAGGATAGGACCCTGCGGTGTCCATTTGTCCTGGAAATAAGCGCTTTGCAGGTATCGGAATCCTTTGACGTTGCCGTTGTGCTGAAACTGTGGTCCGTCAGGAGTGCCGGTAAACGGGCTTATCATTGCACCATATGGGATACCATTGGTGAGACTGTTGTTGTAATAATAGGCGGAGATATCAGTGCGGATAGGGCGCAGCTCTGATAAAAAGCCAGCTTTGAGTAGATGTGTTTTGAAAACTTGTTTGGATATATCACCCTGGGCGGATAAGGCATAATCAAAGCGCCTTGCTTGCGGTGCCACTGATTGCATGACACCGGTGCCATTGATAATAGGTGTCGGATCAAATACGTTTCTGCTTCTGAAACTCTCAGCATCAAAAGTATTGACTATGTGCAGGTTGGACTCATCAAACCATTTGGCGAACTTGTGGTGCCAGCTTAGTATGGCAAAGTCCTGCCTGTCGTGCTGGTGCTGGCGTACTCCGGCTGCTTCAGAAGAGCCCGGGATGGGGACCTGCAAAAATGCCTCGTTAAATCCGACAGTAAGCTTGAGCTTGTCTCGCTCGGAGGCGAGATATTCGATTTTGGTCAAAGTGTTGAGATTGGCGCCGTTATTGCGCCGGAAATGTTTGGTTCCTGCTTGCAGATAGATGGATGAGCCGACTGCTGTGCCGGATGATTCAATTCTTACCCTATTAAGTATGCTGGCAGGATTCTGACTCAGTGCACCACTTAAATTGTAATAAAGCGAGCCTGCCAGCGGACCGCCTAGCTGCCCACCAAAATTGGCAACCGGTTTGCTTTGAATAGGCAGCGATTTCATTGATACGATTGCACCGAGCGGACCGCCACCATCGGCGGCGCTGTAGCCACCCACCTGGACATCCATAGATTGCAGCGAGCGTGGATTGACAAACTGTTGCTGCTGCAGTGCGCCTGCTTGTTCGGGCATCACCACACCGTCAAGCATATAGTTGACAGCATTATGCTCGCCGCGAGTAATGATGTTGCCGTAGCTGTCGTTGAGAATACCTGGCGTGCTGGTCAACAATTCCTGGACATTGTTGCCAGACTTGTAGTGATTGATAAAGCCCTGATCAAGCGGTGTAGCTGTTGCCAGTTGGGCCGGATTGATCAGCTTGCGCTTGCCTGTAACTTTGAGAGTTTCAACCGGCTCCATCCCTTCTAGAGCTATTTGCAGACTCTTTGTCTGTCCTGGTGTTAATGTCAATTTGATCGTTTTTGTCAGGCGCTTCTCTCCATAGACTTTAAGCAGCCATTCACCTGGTTCGAGATTCTTTAGTGCAAAACTTCCGTCTTTGCCGGTCTCCACATCTTTGCGCTTGTGAATCTCTCCTACCTTGGAGATGAGCACATCGGAATCAGGCAGAGGCTCGCCTGTGAGAGCATCAGTTACTTTGCCTATCACTGCTGCAGGCTCGACAGGCTTGCCGGAAAAGCCTGCAGCAGTATGCCCGGCCGCCTGTTGTGGCCGGCTCTGAGCCGAGGTGGGCTCAAGTGTGGCAGTGAGGGCGAGAAGAACAGTTGCGCAGAGAGCGATGACAAAAGCAGGCAGTCTATTCACCACCGGGCAGAGTGTGTGCCATATTATCTTGCATCTCTCGCTAATATTTTGCTGTCCCTGGTGCATAGTCGAGAGGTTGTTGCACATTCCACGATAGCCCCGGTAGCTATTGAGCCTACTCTGGTGGTTGTAGTGCGTACCCAGGCAGTTCGATCTGGGCTGGCTGAGCAACCAATCATGCTTCATGGCGATAGGGTGACAGCGGTTGCTGCCCGGTCGTCTTTCGCTAGGGCTAGTTTCAGTATGCGAGCTGGAGTTAGCTAACTCCGAGCAAGTTTTCACTTCTGCCACCAGTACTAGAACAGTTCGCGGTGCTTGAAAACCGGACTGCGAGCCATCTTACCCTGTCATTGTCCTGTGGGCAGGCGAAAATGACAATGGAAATGGTTTTCATTTCGCTATCGTTATCATTTCCAGCGGGCTTCCGATATTGATTGCAGGCAAAAAGAGAATGAAAACGGTTTCCGTATGGTTATCGTTTTCATTTGCATTAATGGACTGCCCTGTCTGGTTAAAGGGCGAAAACGGGAATGGTTTTCATTTGGTTGTCATTTCCATTTCGGCGCAATTGGCACACAGCCCAAAGACCTCAAGAACATGATGTCTGATGACAAATCCGTATTGAGACATAATCGATTGTTCCAGATTGGCGACTAAGCATTCGTCCAAATGAATGCTTGCCCTGCAGTGCTGGCAAATCAAGTGATGATGGTGTTCGCCAGGGACTACAAGTTCATAGCGTTTCTCGCCATCGCCAATATCCACTGATTGCACCAGTCCGAGAGCAACCAGAGAGTCAAGCGATCGGTATACAGTTGTCAGCCCAGGCGCTTCAGGTGCGCTCTGCCGCAACATTCCATGTATATCTTGTGCGCTGGTCAGGTTGTCCATCTGTTCCAGGGCAGCAAGGACACGGCGGCAACCTTTGGTCAGCCTTTGCTCCCCAGTCTTGCGATTTCCGTATGGTGCTTCCAGTGTCATTCGACAGCAAACTCTATTTTAATCCGGCGGGTGGATGGTACAGGCTCACCGTTTAGGGTGGCTGGGCGAAACTTCCATTGCTTGAGCGCTGCCAGGGCCGCCTCGTCAAGATCTTCGCTGCCGGAAGAGCTCAACAGTTTTACCTGCGCCTTTCCATCCGGGTTAATGAGAAAGCGAGCGATGCAACAAGACTTGAAGCAGTGGTCATGCAGCTCTGATGGGATTGCCGGGTGGGGAGCTGTAAGTATCTCTGCTGGACGGAAGTCAGAGGCGTTTTCTGTCCCCAGGCTAAACTCTTTCGGCGCTGCAGTGGCGGGCAAAGTGACAAGATTAGCCAGAGTAAGTAGGCTTGCCAGCATCACCAGGGTGGCCGTTGTTGCATTAGCATTGCAATATAATTTGAAGGACTTCATGTGGCATCAAATCCAAATGGAAATCGTTTTCATACTACTATATTTTGGGAACAGTCTCAATATTGTCAAGGCAATCATTCTTTAAACTGAGTGGAACTGCAGGGAGGCGATGCCAAATGACTAAATATTTTGCCGTTTCACTGGTGCTATCTGCATTAATAGCCGTTGTAGCCTGGGCTGACGACGATTTTGTGACCTTGCAGGAATCCAAACCATATGTTGCCAGGGATAGCCAAATTCAAGGCTGGTCAGAGGATGTTGATTTCGGGCAATCTCATGAGTACAAACTTCCGATCACCTTGACTTTCTATAACGGTTTAGATGATGCTCCCGGCTTCAGTTGGTTGCGGATCGCCATTGCCGCTGAACCTCCTTTTACTGAAGATAGTTTTGTAGGCAAGAAGACTTTGTCTATTGATATGAGCGGCAAGCTCGGGCGTGGTGGCAATCAGATTCTCATTACTGGTGCCGGTCCCAAGGGTGCCACTTTGAGCTGGAAGCTTACAACTCCGAAGATGCATGTTACTGCTGTGAACCCTCAGGATATAGGTGCGGGGGAAGCTGTTGTCATAACAGGTGATAACTTCTCTGCTGACAGTTCAATGGATGTGGTGACATTTGATGGTCGCCAGGGAGAGATACTTGACGCCAGCCCTACACAGCTTATTGCTGAAGCGCCAGAAGGACTTCCTCCTGGTGAAACACAAGTGGCTGTGGCGGTTGGCAGACAGAAATCAGGTACAGTGGCGCGTCTTGCGTATTCCGGGCCGGCGTGGCCCCCAATCCCAGTCCAAAATGGCCCCCTGTTACGGAGCAAAAAAGCAGGGTAGCGAAAACCGCTAGCGCGTATCTCTTGGATATGCGCTAGCGGCACTTGACGCTGGACAACCGCCA
>CAILLX010000007.1 GCA_903835185.1 uncultured bacterium
CGCTTCGCGCTCCAGGGCAACGCTAATGGCGATATCTTGTATCAACTTTTGGTTAGACCGCTCCGGTGATCAGCCCCCGGGGAATTGTTGGGGTACCGTGCTGAGTGTCGCCAAGCGGCAATTCATATTGTCGCTGGTCATCAGGCTTGATTATGTAAGCCCCTTTTAGTTTTGTCTCCAAGACTTCCATATCTTCTCCACCATTCCACTGTTTGTACCAGTCTTTCTCTCTGCGAATAAGCCGGTAGCCAGCCTACTTCATTATTCAAGCGGGACGTGTCTGCCACCAAAAACGGTGGCTCGCTAGAGGTAGGGAGTGCGCCCAATTGTAAAAGATCCCTGCGACCGGTTATGTCTGCAATCGTATGAACAATGTCTGCAACGGCGGTTCCCTGTCCAGAAGCGATATTCACAACTCCGGTGACTTCACTGGATAGCAGTTTTGCGAATGCAGCAGCTGCATCTGCAACGTAAAGAAAATCTCTTACCTGATCACCGGCTGTGCAAAGTGCTGGCTTACCGGAGAGGAGCGATTGCACGACATAGGGTACCAGCCGGTGTGGTTTTTCATGTGGTCCATAAAGGAAGAAGATCCTGCCCCATGCCAGACTTAGCTCGGTTTGGTCGGCAAAAGCGCGAGCTAGCAGCTGCAGTGCATGCTTGCATGTTCCATACAGGGTGGTTGGAGCCAGTCTGGTTGTATCTTCCAGGCAGTAGCCTTCCGTCCAGTCATACTCTGCGCAGGTCCCTGCCAGAACAGCACGCTTACCGCCATGGGACTTAAATTCCTCAAGCAGGGTAATGCTTGCCTTGAGCCATTGTAAGTTCAAGAGCGACGTCCCGTATCCTCCTTGCTCAACATACCAAGCATAATGCAACAGATGTGTGGGACGGATGTCAGCTATGAGTTCAGATACTTGCCAGTCAGCCAATAGGTCAGCTTGATGACCTATTGGCTGACTGCCGGTAGAGTGCTGCGGCGGGAAGACACTGCGTGCAACTCAAAGTCATGATTAACCAGATAGGGCAGCGTGTGCCTACCGATGAAGCCCGTCGCTCCGGTGACGAGAACCCTCTGCATATTTCCACTCGCTTGTCCAGTACCAAGTAGATCTTAATAGGTTTGAAAAAAGAATTATAATTGTGACCCAATTGCAAGGTAACCAGGCTGTCAGGGCTGTCCTTGCTTTCAAATCTGAGATTTCAAATTAGACCAAAGAGTAGCATACTTAGTCATTATTGTATTATGTTGCCCCTGGAGGAGCTTAACCCATGCCCAGCAGTACAGTATCTATCATGTTTCCTGTTTTTAATGGAGAGAGATATGTTGAGCGTGCCATTGAAAGCGTCCTTTCGCAAACTTATGAGAATCTAGAGCTTGTCGTTTCGGACAACTGCTCTACGGACGGCACCTTTGAGCTACTTCAGAAATATGCCCGACAAGATTCGCGCGTTAAACTTTCACGCAATGATAGAAACATTGGTGCGCTGCTCAATTACAGAAAAGTAATTGAAGACTGCTCAGGGGACTATATTGAACTCTTTGGTCATGACGATTTCTTTGAACCTACTTGTATCGGAAAACTGGCTGGGTGTTTGGATGAGTATCCAAATGTGGTGCTGGCAACTGCCACGCGCAATTGGATTGATGCTGACGGTGAGATCCTGCGGGTCTTCAGACCGGTTGAGGAGTCAAAAGTGATACCTGGTGAAGAAGCCATTTTTAGAGCGCTGGAAACATTGGAGAATTGGATTGGTTCGCCAGTAATGTATCGCAGCAGATTTAAGGGTACAGGTATTGACAGTAGAATATGCCTATTCGGCGATCTGGATTACTGGTGCAAAATGTTAGCTTGCGGTGATCTGTATTATTTGGATGAAGTGCTTTTCAATGCACGAATTCACAAGAAGAGCGATACTGTTCACTTAACTAGAGACATGGTCTTTGCTCTTGACCTTGTACGGCTGATGGACAAATATGGAAAGTATTTCAGTAAAATTGAAAAGTCGCCGGAAAACCTGCGTAAGCGGATTGCTCAAAAACTTGTGGACTGTACTGAAGGCGTTATCTATTATCATGGTGACAATTTTGACCACCTGCTTGAGCCAATTCCGGTGGACTGGACCAAAGACGATATGACCGAATCCGCAGCTCGCGACCTGGATCTGCACGACTATCGCAGGGCCGCCTGCTATGCACTAATGCATGCTACTGACAGCGACAGGGGGCGCCGTGTTGAGCAGGCGTGTTTTGCAGAAGAGAAATCTGCCATGCTTTCCACTATTGACACGTTACAGGAGATGACAACCCGGCTTTCTGGTGAGATTGAAGCTTTGAAATCAAGCACATCCTGGAAGATTACCGTACCCCTTCGTGCCGCAAAAAAAATGCTCAAGTGTTAACAGTGGACTGAAGTTCATCTAGGTTTGAGTGATGAAAGAGTCGTCTTTGTCCGGGCGAAGGCATCTTTATGTAATGAGAGAGCTGATGGACTTCAACTGCCCATGAGTTCCACGATACGGCTATATTAGCTGAAGGAGACTCGATGCTCGATTATCAAATCAGAGCATGCTCAATAGCGATTATTCACAGGCATCTTCTGGTATGCCAAATCAAACAATCTGCTCGGCTTCATGATGCATAGCTGTCTGCTCGAGTGGTCATACAGCGAGCTTTTCCAGGACTTGACGCGGTAGCAGTGGAAGGTGTCAGGAACTAATTTATGCGCTATACCTGCAGCAATCGTCTCACAGTTGAAGTGCCAGTCTTCATACCCAAAGCCTCCTGCGAGGTCAGTTGTTGTATAAGGGAATCTCACGTAGACATCTCTTGGGGCAAACGATGAGACAGCCCAGCAATTGTGCGTGAAAAGGGTAGATGGGCAAAAGTCGGCAGATTCACTGTCAGTGAACATCCAGAAGTGCTCTTTGCCCTCAAAGAAGAGGAGCACTGGTGCGTGCAGAACGACTTGGTCAGTAGGCAAAGAGTTCGCAAAGGCAAAGGCTGCTGTCAGCCAATTAGGGCTCCACAGGTCATCAGAGTCAATGTGCGCAATAAAATGGCCGTGTGCAGCATCGACTCCAGCGTTTCTTGCTTGTCCTAAGTCGCCCACCTCCAATTCGATAACGATTGCGTCCTCCGGCGTGTGACGTCGCACATACTCTTGGGTGGACTTGTCGGCGTGATCTTGGACAATAATCCATTCCACAGATAGTCCGTTATTCCTGCACTCTTCGGCAGCCAGAAGAATCGATCTGGTCGTGGCGTGGAAGAGGCGCCCAATGTCATGGCAAGTGGTGATAATGGATATGTCAGTCATTGTGTAAGTTGAGTCACAAGTAATCGCCCCAGCTCTGCAGTTCTCTTGTAAAAGCGTCTATTGTATAGTGCTTTCTCAAGATCGTTTGGGCAGCCGCAGCTCGTTTATAGCGCTCTTCGGCAGAACCAAGAGCTTCTCTTAGAGCAGCAACGTACTCATGAACCACATCGAATTGTGATACCAGCCATCCGGTGGCTGGTGTAATAAACTCACTAATGCCACCAACATTGGGTGCCACCACCGGCAGTCCACGTGCTGTAGCCTCGAGCGGGACATTAGGCATCCCGTCTCTCTCTGACGTATAAAGGAAAACGCAGACGTTTTCTATCGGCAGAGTCTTGAAACTTTCGAATGGTCCGTGCAGTATCAGGTTGGGCTGTGACTGCAATGTGTCTACGTTAAACGTGCCCAATACCGGACACCCGTACACGTGAAAGTCGACTTCTGGCAGCTCTTTTGAAATAGCTAAGAGCAAGTCAGGACGTTTCTCCTTGTCCAGGCGGCTAGCCCAGAGCACGCCAGGACGGCCGCCGGTGTGGTTGTTTTTGTTGGCTACCTTGGGTGGGGTTATATCAAAGCTTATCGGGTGATAAATGCGAACAATTTTGCTCTCTAGATGTGGTTCGAGTGCAAACCGATCAACCAGACTATTCTTGAATGAAGTGTTATCGGCCACAACTCGGTGTAGATTATCAATGCATCTATTGAAATAATCGATTGCATACCCGGCTACAGCACCGTCAGCAGCCTGGTCGTATGCATAAAGAGAAGCAATCAGTTTGGAGTGTTTATTCAGCTGACGGTGATAGTCTCGGCAAGCTAACCAGCCAACGCGAGAGTTGAAGTTGTGTACAATTCTTGGCGTGGCTTGCAGGACGAGTCTCACCAGGATTGCAACCCGGTCTTCTGTGGTCAATCCAGTCTCGTAATCATCAAGGTAACAAAATCTTACGTCGTCAGGAAACCTTTGTCTGATGGAAGAATCTTTGCTATCCAGGCACAGTACCAGGACTGAGTCTGCACCGAGAGTTCTCTTGACTGCGTTCGTAAAGTTAAGTGCAACTAGTTCGGATCCTCCCCAGCCCGCACCAGGTAGAAGAAACAGATGGCTAAATGGTTTGTCGATGGTTGAGGCTAACTTGAAGTAGGCTGCTCCTGATAGAGTTTTGCTTGGCACCTTGTGCACAAGCAGGTTGGACAATCGTTCACGCGGTGGCAAAAGTGGCTCTATATCTCTAAGTTGCATATAGTATTTGTGCAAGGCCGAAGACATTGCGCTTAATAGTCCTTTCTGTGCTGCCACCTGTGCAGAGCCACCGCACGAGAGATAGTGGGCTAACGGGTTAATGCCACTGCTGAGCAATTCAGGATGGTGGTCTACGTATGACGATGTGTCGAAACTTTCAGATGGATCACGATTTTCATGAGCGCCGGCATCAAGGTAGTGAACCAGTGGGTTTATGCCTGATGCAGCCACGTCAGGATACTGCTCCAAATAATATGATGAATCAAAAAGTGGGTTGGGATCCTTTCCCTGGGTTGCTCCTACGAGAAGATAATGCAAAAGCGGGTTCATACCAGTAGTCATCAAATCGCTGCATTGTTCTAAGTAGAATGCTGTATTGAAGAGTGGATTTGGGTTCCGATTTTCAGCAGCACCGCAATGTATAAAATGGGTTAGCGGATCCCCACCGGGCATGCCCCAAAGCTAGTTGAAAATTGAGCGATCTCTCCCAGGACTAAGCCTGGTATTGTTTTTGGTGACTAAACTAAAACCAATTGGAGAGACCGCATGAAGAAATCATCAAACAAAAAGTCTAAGAATGTCAACC
>CAILLX010000008.1 GCA_903835185.1 uncultured bacterium
CGCAATAAGTGTATTAAGAGAATTGGTTAGTAGGCTGCTGACCAAATGGAGCGAATCACCAAACCCAGTCTCAGTTCGGATCGCAGGCTGCAACTTGCCTGCGTGAAGTCGGAATCGCTAGTAAATGCCGATCAGCACGCGGCATTGAATACGTTCCCGGGCCTTGTACACACCGCCCGTCACGTCATGGAAGCTGGTCAAGCCCGAAATCTGCGCGCTAACCTTCTGGGGAGCAGCAGCCTAAGGCAGGGCCGGTGACTGGGACGAAGTCGTAACAAGGTAGCCGTACCGGAAGGTGCGGCTGGATCACCTCCTTTCTAGGGAGTAATCAGGAAAGATTCACTTAGTTGTGAGTCAAACCCTGACAATTGTCCTCTTCCTACGGGTTTAGGCTCGTAGGGGTTGCACTAGTGGCAACCCTATCACGAAGAAGAGAGGCAGCTCCTAGGTCGATGCCAACGAAGCAGTTTGGGTGGATTTCTACTCAAGACCAAACTGAATGAGGCGACAGGCGTTCTTGAATGGCTATTCAGTTATCAGTGTTCGAAAGTTCAATATGAACCGGAGTGCAGACCTTATGGTCTGCATTTTTGTTTTGTGGGATTTTTTATGCCAACCGCTGTTGCTGGTTTAGAGTGCTTTGGAGAGTCTAGGGTGTTCGGAAAGGTGTACAGGGCTGCGGAAGTAATGCTGCTGAATTTATCTCAGTTCGAGGATGGGCTGAAAATGTCACGCGGAGGTCACTGCATGATCTTATATTGTTGATGTTCAGGTCGATTGTGAGGATCGTTCTTGTGAGCAGACTGGATAAAGACAAATGTGGATACATGCCTGTTGAACGGGTTTGTGATGGCGATCCAGGTATGTCTGGAAGCCAGCTTGGCGAGAAAATTCTCAATGAGCAAGCCTCAGGTGACGCCGGGTTAAAACACAGACGGGTAAGGGCTGGCGGAAGTAAGTCTCTTCCCGGGTTAACGTTGGCTGATGGAGCTACTGTCCTGGCTGAAACGGGGACACGCAGAGAGCACAGTGAGGCGTGGAGACAGTACGCCGGTGCGGCTGTGTCCGATGTGCCTTTCCGTGAGTTGATGCCGCTTGAAAAATTGGAGCTTCTGGGCGCAGCGGTAGCTAAGCATGAACGTAATCTGGAGAGAATGCGGCAGGAGTCCTCAGCTGGAGCGCCTGATGTATCGAAGCTCAAGGACTATCTTGCTACTGCTGGTGGCAAGCATAGTGCAGCTTATGAAAATGAGTCTCCCTATATTCAAGGACTAATCGACAGATTTGAAGGCAGATTTTTAAACAATGCTTCGCAGGCTATAGCAATGGCTGTCGGCGGTGGCAGCGCCGGTGTTCAGTATGGTATCGAGATGACTAGAAGCAGGCAGTTTATTGAGATGCTTAAGTCCGAAGAGGGTAAGCTGCTCAAGGGTCTTGGCATAACAGGCGAGCAGCACAAGGAAATGCTCCGTCCTGCTGCAGATGGGACTGCTGGCGGAGTGTGGTCGACTGCGTCCGGGGACACAATAAAGTTCGTTAAAGGCGAAGGCGATATTGTGGAGGCGGTTATGATGAATGGGAGCAAAATCGGCAGGCTGGCTTTTGTCGGTAGTACGAGTCTTGATGGTACTCTGGAGGGGAACTGGGTTGCTTTCTCGACGAATCCTGGTGTAGTTGTGACAGTCAACAACGGAATCTTAACTGTGCGCCCGCAAGGCGCCGGAATTAGTCCGATCAAATTTCGCAAGTCAGAATAGGCGAACTACAGTCAAGTTGACTGGGTCAGCTGGATGACAGAGTTAATCTCGCTACAAACGTTCTGCAGCTTAGATATCACGCGCAAGTCACTGAGGGAGTATATGCTGTTGCGGCTGTGAGGTTGCAGACAAACAAATCGCTGAATTAGATACACATCTCCCTTGATGCCTGGCATCCACTACCAGAACTGACCCTGCCTGAACATGCGCATGACACCAAACCATGCAATGGTGGCATAGACTGTCTGCATTGACATGTCTTGCAGACAGTCTGGTATTCAAGGCAGCGGCTCGGCTGTAATATTTCAGGATGTTCTGTCCGAGTCAACCCGTTATCTTGTTAAAGGGCAAAATGGTTTGGCGAGAACCTCGTTTGACTAAGCGTGAGAATGCTTAGAGTGTTCTTTGCGTTCAGCAGTTACTTCTGCCATCAGATCGCCGGCTTCTGCCTTCGCTTCTGCAATCATCACTTTGGCGTTATCGACGGCCATAAGACCAACTTTGATTACTGCCTTTGATGTGCAACGAACCATTTTGCGTCCACCGGGAACGGCAAACAAAACAAGTGCTGCTATTCCCCACGGTCCTGCAAGCGCTTCAAGAATCTCTTCAAACATTACAAAATCTCCTCTTGTGATTTGTCAGTACGCAAATTTATCGATTAGTAGGAGTTTGCCTGTGCTCGCTCCATGGCCTTTTGCCACGTATCTTTAACACCTTTACGACTGTCGGCAGCAACAGGAATCTCAAGGAGGACCAGCTGTTCCCGATTCAGTCCTTTTATCAAGTCTTCAAACTCTGCCACTGTGAGGTCGTTGAGATTCATCTCCAATGCGCTCGGTTCGGCAGAGACAGCTACCATTTCAGAAGCAGCTGCTTCGCTGGATTCTACTTCTTGCAGGGTAAGAGGCTCAGTAAGTTCTGGTGGTGCAGCGGATTTGCCAACAGGCGTGCCTGCAACCATCGCCACAGGTTCTGCAATATGTGCTGCCCGATCAACAGTGGTGCTGTCACAATGCTTGCTAGCTTTCGCTGATGTGATCTGAGCAATAACAGTCACTGGTGCCGCTGTATGGCTTAACTCCTCACGCGCCTCCTGGACCAACAAATTCACTTCATCAGTGATTTCAAACATCGTGCGCAGGAAGGACTTGGACAAAGTGCGCACAATTCCGGATAAACCAGGCAAAGTCAAAGCAGCTAATGCTGCCACGCCCAGGTAACGTAGTCTTCCTTCTGCAAATAGCAAGTCGAATATTTCGTCCATAATTCCGTTAGTAAAAATGAGTAGGAGTCTAATACGTGAAGAACAACCAACCATTGTAATTGTCCGCTGGTCCGTGACAATATTCAACTCTTTAATACTGGTTTTGCCTTATGTCTCAGCTGTTTAATCTCCTGTGATGAGTTTTCTGTAGCCTTAAAAAAGCAGTGCCGGATAGCAATCGGGAAGATTGATAATGTCCTCAAGCCTGATTGGCTTGCCTTGCTGCAATGATCTCGCTGGTGTTATATATGACATCAGTCTGGGCAGGCAGAGATCCTCTAATGTGCCTTACGCAATGCAGGTCTGATGCCGTTTAGACAAGCCACGACTGCAGAGCCATTGCTAATCAATGTTGAGATTACAGGGTTAAGCAATCCCAGAGCTGCTCCAAAGTAAGCAAAACCGTTGGTGCCCATTGTAATGAGCGTATTCTGCTTGATGAGACTCATTGCTTCACGAGAGGCATCGATGGCTTGCACCAACTTGCGAAGGTCCTCAGTCATGAGTACAACACCGGCTATCTCGCGTGAAATCTCAGCTCCGCTGCAGATGGAGATACCTATATCGGCATGCGATAGTGCTGGCGAGTCGTTGATACCATCACCAATTACTGCAACAACATGTCCTTGCGCCTGGTATTCCTTGACTATTGCTGTCTTGTCTTCCGGAAGCATATTGGCGTGGTAGCCGGTCAAGCCAAGCTTGGCGGATACTCGTGCTGCAATTTCAGGGCTGTCACCGGTGAGCATTACCAGCTTGTCGATGCCACGTTTCCGCAAGGCTTGCATTACCTCGGCGCTCTCGGTACGCACCTTGTCACGATAAGGAAGCGTGGCTGTGTGGCATCCATCCACGGCAAGATAAAGCAACGAGCTGCCCTGGCTGTACTGGTGCTGCTGCTCTGTCTCCGAGAGGCAAGAGCGGACGCCCAGTTCTGCCATGAAGCGATCACTTCCCAGATGCACAGTGTAACCGTTGACCTTAGCTTCCAAGCCACGACCAACCTTGAAGTCGAGCGAATCTCGCTCAGGCACTATAAGCTCGAGCACCTCGGCTTTGCGGCAGACAGCCAGTGAAACCGGGTGAGTTTGCCTGATGGCAGCTGCAGCGGCTAGTGCGAGAGCCTCGTCTTCGGGAATGCCATTGTGGCGAATAACGTTTTCAATTTCAGGGACTCCATGCGTTAGGGTGCCTGTCTTATCAAAGATGATTACAGAAGCTTGAGAAAGCTTCTCCAAGTAGGCGCCGCCTTTAATGAGGATGCCGTTTTTGGCACAGGCGGCCATGCTGGACAACACTGTCGTTGGGGCGGAGACACGTATACCGGTTCCAAAGTCGACAGTAACTATGGCGGCAAAGCGACTGACACTGCGCACAGCCAATGATGCAAGCGTAGCACCAGCTAGAGATGGAGATACCAGACCGTCGGCTATGCGCTCAGCATAGTTTTGAGCTCGTGTTTCATGAACAGGCGCTGAGTCTACCAGCTGGACAATTCTGGCAGCTTTGGTATCTGCACCAACGCCGGTGGCACAAAGGTATATGCGTCCTTCGGTTACTGTGGTACCGGCAAATACGTTGTCTCCCGCGCCTTTGAGAACCGGCACCGACTCGCCTGTAAGAACTTGCTGGTCGACTGTGGCAGAATCGCTTGTTACTGTGCCATCAACCGGTATGCGCGAGCCTGTGTAAACAATGACTGTATCGCCGACAACAATTTCAGTCGCCGGGATCTGCACCTTCTTATCGTCACGCACAACCCATGCCAGCATCTTTTCGTACTCAAGCAGTCCGTCTATTGCTTTGCGTGAACGAGCCTTTGTCAGATCTCTTATATAGTCGGCAAGGACTATCAACCAGACGATAATTGCTGCATTGCGCACATCGCCCGTGGCCACCGCTGCCACAACGGACAAGGCATCAAGAAAGTCGATGTTTAAGCGCCGCTCTTTAGTGATTGTGTTCCAGGCTCTCTGGAAGACCGGGATGGAAATTATTCCAATCAGAGGATAGGCGAGCCAAGAGATCACCGGTATGTTAAGCACGCTCAGGATTGATGCCACAGTAGCAATGTAAAGTGGAAGTTTGGAACTGTCATTGCTGGAAGTTTTGGCAGGCACTACCTGAGTCTGTTCGTATGCGCTGCGTAGAATTTCGTCAGGCGAGAAAGTGGAGATGGCGAAGAGCAGCTCTTCAGCAGAGGTCTCACTCTGGTCAAAAGCGACCACAACACTGCCGATTGCAGAGGTGACACGAACTGAAAGTACTCCTGCCAGTGCAGTGATGCATCGTTCCAACCCGACGGCAAATGTGGAGTCATAAGTAATGCGGGTAATCTGAACGCGCATGCGGCCAGGGACTACGTGAATAAGGTTAGTGGCGTATTCTTCATTATTTGGTAAGACTGCGGGAACGCTTGGTGCATTGGATTGCACGCAGACAATCGCTGTAGCTGGCTCATCCTGTGCAACACGCATATCCTGTAAAACAGCGCACATTTGATCAACACTAAAAATTGAACGATCGACCAGAATTACGGCGGTGGCTGCCCACTTATTAACAGAGACTGAGTTAACCCCGGGGCAAGAGGCGATTGATTCTGATAACTGGGCGGAAAAGTCAGGCTGGCTGCGCAACTCCTGGCAGGATACACGAATCCGTCCGGGGACCGAGTGCAATACCTTAAATTGAAGCTGCTTTACTGGCAGTTCTTGTGCTGGAGACTCCCCCAGGCAGGACTCCTCCAGCCAGGACTCACCCTCTGGAGTGATTGGCGGAGCTGTAAAGGCGGAAGAGACTTGCTTGTCAGCCTGATATGTATGCTTTCTCAACGTTTGTCTTGTTTCTGCAGTATTGCCAGCGCGTAATTTTCTGCTTGGTGCTGCGCATTTTTTTGTTCCGGCTGTCATCAGTCTGGTCGCCTCTTGCTAAGGTTGAATAAGCAGTCGTTAACTTCATGATTGCGGTGTTAAGGTGCCTTCCTTATACACAGAGCTGCAAAACCTACAGCAACCTATTTAACTTGGAAAGCAGACAGCTTACTTTGTCAAACAACGTTACACTCAAGCAAGCCTCAACAAACAAAAAGACGGCATTAAGAATGTTAATAATTTGCCATCACTCTTTCGAGCGATGGGGCTGCTCTGCAAATCAAGCAGCTGTTGCTTTTGCAGGGATGGGGGTGATCGTTTAGCGCGCTCTTGGCATCGTGTTTCCAGAGTTTGCTTCTTATCATTTCTTAACAGGTGTCGCGCCGCGTCTGTTGCATTGTCCATCGGCAGTGCACCGACAAGATGCGGATGCTCGATTGTCCAGGTTTCTGCAACGAGCACAGCCTGCTGGCAGTCCATACAGGCGAGCAACACTGGATGTCATATAGCAAGTGCTGCTCAGGAGCCAGATGAGATTTCCTCTGTCTGGATACCTACTGCATGATACCGGATATGGTGTTAGCTCTGGCGTGCAGTTGATCTACTTCCTGCATCTCTCCGAGGTAGTATAAGGCGTAGGCGTATTTCTGCAGATATGGGACCAGTTTGACTGAGCTGGGACCGTTAAACTGTTCGGACAGGTCTAGAGCAGTTTTGAGCACCGGTGCGGCTGCTGCATAGTTCTTCTCCTGGCAGTAGAGACTGCCGAGAGCCAGGGCGGCACGGGCATCATCGCCATATTTAGATGGTTCGGTTGCCCAGAAATTCTTTGCTCTTAGGTAAAGGTCTTCAGCCTGTTTGTATTTTTCAGATTTGATGAAACACTGTGCTAGTTTGTCCAGGCGACCATAAACTACTGGATCGTCTGGAGGCAAAATTTTCTCGCTGATATCTAGTGCATCTGCAAAAAATGATTCACATTCGGCATAGTTGTTTTGTGTCTGATACAAACTGCCAAGATTATCGTAGCTGTTTGCTAGTGACAGGTGCTCTTTGCCAAGCACGGTTGATTTCACATCTAGAGCAGCTTTGAATAGTCTGTAGGCAAGATCGAAATTACCTGACAGGCGATAAAGATTACCTATATCGTCGCATGCAATTGCCCATTCTATGGCTGGATTGGCTGCCTCTGATTGTGCCACTCCGGCCCAGCCCTGTAGTGGTACCCCTTTTTGTAGCTTAACCTTGAATGTGCTCAGCCCGGCTGGCTCCTTTAGCTTGCCTTCAATAAATGAAAGCAGCTGTTCTGTTAAAGGATCGGCTTTTTTTGCGGTGCCGCAAGTAAGGTAAAAGCGGATCAAGGATCCCATAGCTGGTATTGTCTTGCCGTCCAGGGTGCCTATGGCTTGCTGTTTAATAAAAAGAGCCTCTTCCAGATATGGCTCTGCTTCGTCAAAGCGTCCTCGAATTGTGTAAAGGCGACCGAGTTCATCAAAGCTTTTTGCCAGGTGCAGGTCTGCCATTCCGAAGCTGCCTGCTGCTATGACAGCCTCCTTGAGCAAAGGTTCGGCACGCCAGTACTCTCCTGCATCGAGAGCTGCCGACCCTTCGCGTTGAATCTTATCCCAGCTTTCAATCGTGGCAGATGAAGCGGCGACCGGTAAGCAAGCAACACGACACCATAGCAAGGCACAGACAGTAAGCTGCGCAATCAAAGGGATGCCAGACAGTCCCCGGAGAGATCTATGGGCTTTTGGCAACATTCTTACTATGACCTGCTTCTTTGATTCATGCAGTAATTGTAGTGGATGAAGCCGGTCTCATCTGAGAATGATGTAAGGAGTAAGCGCTCGTCAAGGAGTCTTTTCAAATGCGTGTATTGATGTCAGGATGAGAGCTGAACCGCCAGACATGCTCTGTGTACTCATGTATGAATTAGTTCTTTTAATTGACCCGCAGACTGAGACAAGCATTTATGATCATCTAGATAGAGCTACCGCTCTGTATATATAGGTTACTTGCCCGATAACAGCCATGGTAGCCACAGAGGGCAAAGTGAGACAACGGATGTTCAAGGAAATTGCGCCTATCCTGCTGGTGCTCCTGCTCGGCAACTGCTCTGCAGCTGTGTTGGCCGGCACTGAATCAGGTTCGCCGCTTTCTACAGCTGGCGTAAGCCCGTACTTCGATTGGGGTGAAGGTCAGGGTAGACGTTCGCAGCAAAGACAATGTGAGACCAAATTGCTTCGTGGCGGTGTGCAAGTTCAGTGTGCTCCTGTCGGTGCGGATAGGGGACCGGCAGCTGTTGTGCCGGGGGATTCTGGAAGGACAGATGCAGGCAGCGCAGGTGCAAGTGGTAGCTACATCGGTACACCGCCGTTAGTTACTTTGCACAGTGCAATTATGCCTGTCGCGCAGATAGGAAGCGGTGATTTGGCTGTAGACAGTCTTTTTGCAATGACTTTGCCGGGCTCTCAGAAAGATGGAGAAGGCAGTAAGGCGGCACATTTTCGCGTCAACTTTCGCAAGGTAGTCTACAAGGGCAAGAATATCCTCAACTCAGTATTTGATTATCGAGCTTTTGGACCTTCTACCGAAGCAGCTGATCTGCTTTTGGGTGGGCAGAGAAAGTTTAAGAGCTCAGAAGCAGACGGTTATTACAAGCAGCGCGAACTGGACAGCCGGCATGTGCAGAATGTAGCTAACATAATGCAGCTGTCCATGGGGCTGGGATTCTCCGGTACTGTGCGTGGAGAGGCGCTTATAAGCAAGAGTCTTGCTAGCTTGCGCGACCTGGTTGGTGAAAGGCGAGCAGAAGAAATCCTGGCTACACTTAAACAGGCTGCCAAAGTTTCGCGATTTGCCCGGACTGCAACAAAGCAGGATATCTGGGATATGAAAGAGCAGGAGGACAAGATTGCTCAAATTGTTCAATCAGCTTGTGGTATCGATCCGGTGGTGCAAGAGATGAGACGAGAGCTCAGCAGATATAGTCGCCATAGCAAATTTACTGTACATGCAACCGGTATTGTTCGAGCTGCACTAAATATTGCTGCTTTCAGTCCTACGTTTCTTGCGCCTGCTGCTGAAACAGCCAATTTTGCCTTGGTGCTGGCAACCGGTGGACCCGAACAGGACAAGTTGTTGCGAGAGGTGTATCTTTCCAAGCGGCTGGAAAGCCGGCTTAAGGTGCTTGATGAAAAGGCTCACATGGCTGTTGACACGTACCACAAGGCTTTAATTCTGGAGAATCCGGTCTTGCTCACATGTAGTGAAGCGATGGTGCGACAGATGTCAGGAGAGGACAGCGTTCGCGAGGTCTTTGGTGATGTGGTAGTGTCCAGAAATGTTCAAGTTTATCCGCCCGAAGCAGTTGAGAGTGCTGGCACTGGAGCTCCTCTAAGAAGTGCGGCGGTCGAGAGTAGAGCTCCGGCTGGTGATGCAGCTACTCCAACACTCAGTGAGATAGTGCGCAGAATGAAGTGCGAGCCTAATCCCGGCATGTAGTTTGCTAGGTCAATGAGATTTTGAACTGTTTAGCCTGTTTACTGTGACATGGCACATCTCCTGCCATGTGTGTAGAAGTGCTGCCACTTGTCCCTGTCTGGAGATTTCGGAGCAGGGTTGCATCTGTTCTTTGTGAGCAAACCAATAAGCTGGCGGCAGGAAGGATCTCTCTGGCAGAGGTATCGATGAATGATTTTGGGTGGGATGCCTGTCCATGATTCTTATTTTGGGATGTATTGAGTGTGCTGGAGCTGGTGTTCTCCAGGACTGGAACGGCTCATTGAAGGGGAGTTGGAAAGTGCTAGTAAGGGAGCAGATTTCGGCTACCTGCTGGCTGAAGCAAGCACCAGAGAGGGGTGAATTTTCAAGCTGTTAATTACGGAGGTGGGCCAGTGCCCGAGAGTGAGAAGAGTGTAATCCAGGGCCGCTGTGTTGTCAAGGCTGAATCTGTCTGTACCCACACAGCTCACAGGGAACATTATCTGCTATAACTCAGGAGCTTGCGAGGAAGAAGTCATATGCCCAAGCTGGCAGGTACCCCGATGGAAGAATATGCTTGCAGCAGGTCAGAGCCTGTACCTGATCTGCTCGGGCAGCTCGAGCAAGAGACCTGTGATGTGATGCCTCTTGCGATGATGCTTACCGGAGCGCTGGAAGGCCGCTTTCTCAAAATGATGGTCAAGCTCATAGCGGCCAGGCGGGTTCTTGAAATTGGCATGTTTACCGGTTATTCAGCTTTGTCCATGGCTGAATCGCTTCCTGCCGATGGTGAACTGGTAACCTGCGAGATTGATCCAACTGCCATCGCCTTTGCCAGGCGTTATTTTGCTGCAAGCGAGCATGGCAGCAAGATAACCATACAAGAAGGTCCGGCATTGCAAACTCTGCAAAAGCTGCAAGGACCGTTTGATCTGGCTTTTATAGATGCGGATAAGGTCAATTATTCTAACTACTATGAAGCTGTTCTGCCCATGATAAGGTCTGGTGGACTGATTTTAGTGGACAATGTTTTTTATGGCGGATATGTTCTTAATCCGAACGATGATAATTCACGGGCAATTGCCACGTTTAACGACTTAGTTGCCAGTGATGTGCGCGTCAATTGTGTGATGTTGCCAATTCGTGACGGTGTCTCAGTAATCAGAATAAAGTGAAAACGGATATGCTAGAAACAAAGAAATTGCCAAGAATGAAAGTAGTCGATGCTCGCCGGCAGGAAAGCATAGGCAAGACGGTGAGAATTTGTGGATGGGTGAGGACTCGCCGGGATTCGAAAGGAGGCTTCTCCTTCCTTGAAATTAACGATGGCTCGACTATAAAGAATATTCAGGTGCTGGCTGATTCGGCATTGCCTAATTACGCCTCTGAAATCCTTACATTAGGAATAGGTGGCTCAGTTGAGGTGGTGGGAGATATTGTGCCCTCCCCAGGCGCCGGGCAGGCGACTGAGATTAAGGCTGCAACTGTACGCATCTTCGGTACTGCCGATGCAACACAATATCCTTTACAGAAGAAAGGAACCTCTTTTGAGTTCTTAAGGTCAATTGCTCACTTGAGACCGCGTACTAACACGTTCGGAGCAGTTGCGCGAGTACGCAATGAGATCTGTCGTTCGATTCACCACTTTTACCAATCTCGTGGTTTTCTCTATGTTCACACGCCTATTATTACAGCCAGTGACTGTGAAGGCGCTGGAGAGATGTTCCGTGTCACCACTCTGGATTTGATGAACCTGCCGCGCAAGGATGAAACAGGTTCTGCAATTGACTTTGAGAAGGACTTTTTTGGCAAGGCAACAAATCTAACAGTAAGCGGGCAGCTTGAAGGTGAATGTTTTGCTACAGCGCTAACAGACATCTACACTTTCGGACCCACATTTCGTGCTGAGAATTCAAATACAACACGGCACTTAGCTGAGTTCTGGATGATAGAGCCTGAAATGGCGTTTTGTGATCTCGAAGGCAATATGGATATTGCTGAAGAGTTCTTAAAGACGCTGTTTTCAGATGTTTTGAACAACTGTTCGCAAGATATGGAGTTTTTCGCAGAACGGATCGACAGTACAGTCATTGAAACGCTCTCTGCTATTGTAAAAAGTAAGTTTGTGCGTTTAAGCTACACAGAGGCAATAAAGATTCTTGAAAGCTCAGGGGAGCGATTTGAGTTCCCTGTTTCCTGGGGGATCGATCTGCAGTCGGAGCATGAGCGGTATCTTACAGAGAAGAAGTTCAAGTGTCCGGTCATACTTACCGATTATCCAGCAGATATAAAAGCGTTCTATATGAGACTTAGTGATGATGGTAGAACTGTGCGGGCAATGGATGTACTGGTGCCCAAGATTGGTGAAATTATCGGCGGTAGTCAACGTGAAGAGAGGTTGGATATTCTTGAATCACGAATGAAGGCACAACAGCTCAATCCGGCTGATTACTGGTGGTATCTGGATTTGCGCCGATATGGGACTGTTCCGCATGCAGGCTTCGGTCTTGGGTTGGAGCGCACTGTCCAGTTTGTTACTGGAATGGGTAATATTCGTGATGTAATACCGTTTCCGCGCACTCCGGGTAGTGCCGATTTCTAGTAAGTGGTTGAAAATGGCGAGACTTTCCTTTATTAAAGCTGTCCTGCTGCTGCTCTCGTTTGTCCTGTTTGGGCCAACGGTGAGCTATGCTGCAGTAACTGCCACAGCTGAAGAGCATTTCAGCAAGGCGATGGAGCTGAGGTTCGCAGGTGAGAGTAAAGCAGCTGTCTCTGAATACCAGGCAGGACTTGTCTTGAAGCCAAATGCTGTTGATGCTCGCGCCCAAATGGCTACAGTGCTTTTGGATGAGGTGGGCGATCTCGATGGTGCCATATCTGAGTTTATGACAGCACTAAATAGTGACCCTAACTGTAAGTTCTGTGAGCTGGAACTCAAGCGTGCTTTGAATATTCGCAACAGCAAATCGGCAGATCAAATTACTCGCGGCAATCAGTTTTACGCTTCTGGCGATTTGAGAAGAGCCTCTGCAGCTTATCGTGTCGCTATCTATCTGGATCCTGGCGATGGCAATGCTCACAACTCTCTGGCTTGGACTTTTTATCGTCTCGGCAATCTTCAGGAAGGATTGAAAGAGGTGCAGGAAGCTTTGCATGTAAAACCGGATGATCCTGAATTTGTTAACACGCTTGCTTGCTTGCAGTTTGACAAGGGAGATCTGTCTGCTGCCGCCAAATACTTTCACAAAGCTATTGCTCTGTCAAAGACACCTAATGCTGCCGACTTGTACGGGTTGGCTGTTGTTGCTATCACCAGAGGTGATACTACTGGCGCTTCCAAGTTCTTCAAGGAGGCTCTCAAGATTGATCCAAAATATGACGATGTAGTCTATTTGCGCGACCGGATTGGACTGTCGGCCAACACCCTCTCCTGCCATGATCGTCTGCTTGCCTTGATGAAAAAGTAATTGCCTGAGAGTGCAGGGCATGAGGCTAGTGTCTTGCCGTGACTGCAGCAAACTCTGTGCTCAAGACTTGACGCGTTGGCACCGGTCGAACGGTGCCCTTGGAGCGGGCGAGGACGCTCAATACTGTTTAGATAAGGTGTAGGGGCGCGTCGGGACGCGCACGCTGGGCGGCTCCCGAGCCGCCGCTACGGTAGATGCCGCTACGGTAGATGCCGCTACAGCTGCCCGGGGAAGAGTTGCATTCAAAGGCACGGCAAGAGATCCCTGCGCCTCGATCCTGACTCAAAAGCGCTCGGTACTTGTCAAAGTCCGACTAGCTTGCAAGTTGCCTGTCTGGATGTTGAAAAACCAGGATGCCGACAACAGAGGTTAGTGTAAAGCCGACAAGAAGGGCGATGGCAGCGTTGAAGTTGCCGGTTGCCTGGGCAATTATGCCTGTGAGAGCCGGTGCAGCTATTCCGGCAGCTGCGAAGAAGCAATCCATAATGCCAAGGCTGGTGGCAGCACGGTCGGCAGCTAAGTCGGAATTCAGTGCATAAAAGGCGGCGTTTGGCATAAGCCCAAGACCGACTCCGGCTGAGATAAAGAAAAGGGACACAGGCAGAGAGTGGATGAAGATTACAGGTATAAAAGAGAGCGCCGACGCGAGCTGACACATCCATATCATATGCGAGCGAGCAATGCGTTTGCTGCCGGTGGTCAACCAGAGTTTATCTGAGAGATAACCGGCGCAAGTGATCAGTACTGCAGCGGTCAACCAGGGTGCAATTAAAAACAACCCTACCTGAGTGAGATGTAGATGATAAACAGCTTCCAGATAGCCAGGCAGCCAGGTCAGTGAAAAAAACATCAAATAGCCGAAGGCAAAAAAGGCATAGTTGTTTGCCATTAGTGTTGGATTAAAGATGAGATAACGCCAGGTTGTCTTGCCTGAGGCTTGGTCTTTATGCCGCCTTTGTGAGTCGGAGAGATTTGCATCAGGCGCCGGACCGCCGCGAATATACTCAAGTTCTTGCTTCAAGACGTGTCGGCAATTTTCAGGATAGTCGCAAAAGAGCCAGAGCCAGACGACTACCCATATGAGTCCAAAGCTGCTCAGGATGACGAACATCAACTTCCACCCCAGATGAATGATGAGAGCAGAGATAAGTGGTGCCCCCACTACAGAGGCCAGCGGGACTGCAGCCAGTCCAATTGCCGTGCCGCGGGCTCGCTCTGACATCGGCAGCCAGTCTGTCACACAGCGAGTAAGAGCTGGGAAGCTAGGTCCTTCAGCTATTCCGAGTAGAGTTCTCATGACAAAAAGCATCCAGAATCCGCTGGCAACTGCCATCATGGCAGTTACACACGACCAGATGCCAGCAGAATATGCCCACATGCGCCGTGCTCCAAAACGGTCAACCAGTATGCCTCCACCTAGAGTCATAACCATGTACCCAATCCCAAAAGCAGCAGCAATAAAGCCGAAATGAGCGTCGTTTAGTCCAAATTCACGCTTCAGCGGTCCTATTGCATAAGATAATGCTGATCGATCAAGGTAGTTGATAATAGTTATAAAGAAGGCCAGGGCGATGACTATCCAGCGGAAGTTGTAGGCTACGATGCCTGTTTTGCCCGCTTCTGCTGCTTCTTTTGGTAAAAGTTCCATCCTGCAGGCTTCCTTACTAAACGAGTCCGATTATTCTAAACAGCTCTTTCAGGCAGCTGGTTGGTAGTTGATAATCGACTTATTATAAGCGTATTAAGACAGATCAGAGCTCTCACCTGCGCAGTGTCAAACCTGACCTGGCTGGTGCTGTGCTGTGCAATCCAAATCGTTACTGTACAGGCAACCTAGAGAAGATACAGCTGTGTTTTTACGATTGGGAATGTGTAAGTTCTCGTGAAGGTGAGAGAGCCGCCACTGCCGAATTTGGCACCAAAAAAGACAATAGGGGCCGGTATGCGTACATTTGAAGAAGTTGTCACTTGTACATAAGGACTGGTAGCTGGCGGCGGATTGCCGGCGTAGTCCTGGTAGACAAAGGCAGAAGTGTTTATTGTTGGTTGTGTGACAAAATAGCCATCAGCATAATGTGCTTTTATTGCTGCCTGGGCAAGTTTAAGAGCAGTGCTTGAACTGCTGGCTTGTGCAGCTGCCCTGGCGGCATCGCGGCATGCTGAATCGTTAATGGTAGAAGCAAGAGCGATGATACCGACGTTGGCGCACAGCAAAGTAATAACGACCAGAAGAGATGCGATGATTGATAGCTCAATGATGGCGCTCCCGACTGAACCTGATCGCATCTGGCAAGCATGATTGGTTTGACTCTTCTTACTTTTCATTCAGCTCCTCTTTACTGGACTAACTGCACGAGCTGTCTGGCGATATTCTCGAATGTGAGCCTGAGATCTTGCACTTTGGTAACCAGGAAGAACTTGCCGCCGTTGCCTGCTATGGCAGCCATGCCGCCTGCGTTAGGATCCGAATTGGTGTCGTTTAAGATGGCAGTTTCAGATGGGATGATAGATGCATTTTGAGCAAGCCCGATTGTATAAACTGGAATGCCGCTTTTTTGAGCTTGTACTGCCGCCTTCCTTGCGTTTGTCCATGGATCCGAGTCTAGCGGTCCGCCAGAAGTTGGTTCACCGTCTGTAAACAAGACTATAGCTTTGCGTGAACCTGGTCTGCTGTTGTTTTTCAATTGTGTGACGGCTGTGTTTACAGCATCACCGATATTGGTACCGCTGATTGCGACAGTCTTGGGTAATGCAGCCATAGCGGTGCTAAAGTTGGTGGACCCTGATGTGGGATTCAGGGCGATTAGAGGTACAGGAAAATTGCTTGAACCACCAGCTCCATAGTTTCCGTCAATGTTGCTTGCAGAGTATGTGTTAGTGGCAGAAGTCCCGGCGTTGCTTGTAAATGCCACCAGGCAGAAGTGTGCATCCGTATTGGTGTTCATGATGGTGAGGAACTCCTGAGCTGCAGTTTGGGCGTCACCGAGCGGATGGATGTTGGCTGCAGCCGCCTGGAAGTAGGCTGCCTGATATCCTGCTAAAGGTTGAATAGTTGCTGGCACGCCGGTCTTGGCTTTGCTGTTGACAAAGACAGTATTGTTCTCCAGGTTGCCTCGTGCTGCTTCCACTACAGTGGCTATGTCAGGGAATCTGAAGGCGCCAGAGCTGGTGCCAGCAAAAGCCATATTGCCATCAATGTTTACTACCATATCAGTGAAGGTATATTGGTTGCCTGTGCCGGCTGTGCCCGGCGGACAGTTGCCTGGAGGAGAGCCGACGTTTGTGGTGCCGCGCAAACCTGGTGCTGCTCCCGGCATCCCTCGAGCTTCACTAAAATTGAGCGGGTAGAGGTTTTTCCCGGCGCTGTTGGAGTCGGAGAGATTCTGCGGGTAAAGTCCGTCAACTGAAGATCCGATAGCTGGAGGTCCGATAACATCAAAGATCCGTCCGTGAGCTAACGCCCCGGCTGGTGAACCGGCTGCAGTCGGAGGAACTATGTAATCAATTTTGGCCTTGGCTGGATTCCACTGCCTGCGTATGAAGGTAACAGGTGTCTGATCGTCTATTGAAGCGGAAACATCAAAGCAGAGAGCCACATCGATCTCAGGCACGCCGCCTGAAGAAGTGGCTCTTACCGTTGTGGTACCCAGACCGAGAAACTTGCCGAAGGCAGGCACCAGACCGAAAGCTCCATCGACCCTGATAATCTTTCCGTTGGGGTCTCCTAACGCTACCGGTTGGTTGTTGTTGTGCGGGTCAAGAAATTCAAAATAAAGCAGAGCTTGGTTGGCGTTTGGAGTCTGCGATTGAGTGGCGGCTTGAGAAGTAGTCGCCAGAGATGTGCCGATTATCATGTTCTGCTGGAAGGTGGCTATTGCTGTATCGATAGCGTTGGTTTGTGAGGCAGTTGTATCTAAGTTGTCTGAGCTGGCAAGTGCGGCTGCTGCCGACAAACTGGCTGCATCACATGCTGTTCGTAACTGCTCTTTGGCCAGCTCCATCCTGTTGAGTTCGAAGCTAAAAAGTCCTATTGCAAGCAGGACAAAGACAGAGATTATCAGTCCCAGTGCTACCATCGATTGACCGGTCTGTCTCCGAAGAGATCTGTTGTACATAAAGGGCTCCTTAGTTTCCTCGTTGAGAGACAGTCTGACTATTGCGTTAATCCCTGGGGATACTCTGCAAACTCTTGTGCGGCGCACGCCACCGTGACCGGTGCTGACAGTCCGGGGATGTTGCCGAATAGTGATGAGTTGAAAGTGATTAGCGGGTTGACCTGGGCTGTCACTACCACCTCAATAGTGTAGGTGTTGGAGCTGGTGTCGGCCGGCTGTGCCAGAGGTGTTTTCTGGCGCACTGTAGCAGATGTTGTAATGTTGGTTATCACAAGATTAGTGAGAACAGAAGTTGTCTTTATCTGCGGGAACTTTGTCAGATCTTGAGCGACCTGATTTTGGGCTGATTGTTGTGCTGATGGATCGTTAGCGTCATAGGCTGTTTGAAAACTCTTTGCTCTTGCAGCCATATGTGCAGCATCGTGAGTTGCAGTGACAAGGAAGGTAGTTCTTAAACTGATGGTCGCAAGATCAATCAGCGGTATCGTAAATACCAGGAACAACATCCACATAGCTGCAGGCATTTCTGCTATCAATGATCCATTGCATCGTCGTTTTGCTCTCATGGTTCACTCATCCAAAGCTTGATGTTGCACATTTGGATCTCCTCTAATATCGCGCAGCAGATCTTCGTATCTACTGTGTGAAGCAGCTGTTATGCTCTGCTGCAGTGCTTGCTCGCACACAAGAGATGCGCCTGCCGTGTCACCGGCAGCAACATAAGTGTGCACCAGTCCAACTCTGGCGTCGTCTGAGTGTCGGTTTTGGGACAGCGCTTGCCGATAAGTGCTTATGGCTTTCTTGTAGTTGCTGCAATAAAAATAGGCGTTGCCTAATGAAGTCAGATCAACTGCCGAAAGGGAGGAGATCTTCTGCAAGTATTCGTACTGAGTAACAGCTTGCTCGGCAAGTCCAGCATTGAGGAGTGCATAAGCCAGGTATTTCCTGGCCTCAATACTTGCCGGGTTGCTCTGGACGACAGCGCTGAAAGTTTCGACAGCTTGTTCATGGGCGCCGTGACGAAGTTGATTATAGCCGGCTAATAAAAGCGCAGATGGATCGGCAGTGTCAGCGGCAGATCTGCACTGGCTAATCAGGCAAAGCGTCACTGCAATTGCTGCAGAGAGCATCTGCTTCCGAAGTGATGACTCGATCCTGTCCCGCATAGTGTGACTCCTTTGGCTTCCCCAGATGCCAATTCGACTCGATTTGTTTTATCTGTCGACACTCCTTTGATACCCGTGGCAGAAGCAGGCATAACAGTTTTAAGCCATTTCTGAACAATGGATAATATAAGTAAATTCTTTCTTTCGGTAAATTGAAATTAGTACTGGCTAATCATTGGTGGGCTGTGCCGGACAACATATGGTTGTGACGCCCTGCTTTTGCCCGGTATGCAAACTTATGACATGTGATGGTCGCTGCTCGAGAAGGCTCGGTGGCGGACACAAGTACCGGTTTGCAGATTCCGTGGGCGCTGACGTTTGTCTTACCTTCCGGCTCTGATGGCAAATATGTTTTCAATAACGCCGGCAACAACTTGATCTGGTGTTGATGCACCAGATGTAATACCAATTGTAAGCGTCCCGGCAGGTAACCAAGGTTCGGTTGTCTGTTCGGCAGGCTTGCCGACACTCTTGTGAGAGATGCGGTTGCCCGGGCCGATACAGGACTGTCCGTCAATGTGATAAGACGGAAGTGAGATTCCTGCAGCTATGTCGAAAAGGTGTCCAGTATTTGAGGAGTTGTATCCGCCAATGACCAGGATGAGATCCAAGTTTTCTGCTACCAGTTTGATCATGGCATCCTGACGTTCCTGGGTGGCATCGCATATGGTGTCGCCCGGTGAAAGAAAATGTTGACTCAAGCTGTCCTGTCCGTACCTCTTCAACAGCGTTTGCTGGAATAGTGCGCCAATCCGCTCGGTTTCACCTTTGAGCATTGTGGTCTGGTTTGTAATACCAAGGCGATTGAGGTGAAGATCAGGATCAAAGCCGTGTGAATATGCCAGAGTGAACTTGCGGAGGAACTCTTTTTTACTTGATGAGCCCAGAATATATGAGCAGACCCACTCGGCTTCATCCAGATTTTGAATAATCAGGTAATTCTCTGCTCGCGATGCTGTAGCTACCGTTTCCTCATGTTTGTACTTGCCGTGAATAATTGCGGTAAAACCCTGCTGCTTGTATTTGTTGACTCTCTGCCAAACACGAGAGACCCACGGACACGTGGTATCGACAATCTGGCAACCAATCTGTTCGAGCAGCTGCATCTCCTGGACACTAGCTCCAAAGGCCGGAACGATAACGACATGGCTGGCGCTGATTTCCGAAAAATCTTTGTAGCCGTCTTGACTGATGTCAACAAATTTGATTGCCAGTTTGCGAAGCTTCTCGTTGACTAGCGGGTTGTGAATAATCTCGTTTGTAATCCAGATCTGCCGGTCTGGGAAGCGCCGGCGTGCTTCATGAGCTGCCGATACGGCCCGGTCAACTCCCCAGCAAAAACCAAATGCTTCTGCAAGTCTTATTGTGATCTCGCCACGAGTAATCGTGTTGCCGCTTCCACGGAGCTGCCCAACTAAGTCTGATTCATACTCGCGCTTGAGCTCCCCTTGTACCGCCTGGGTAAGCCTGCAGCTTTTTTGGTGATCGTCTGTGCGGCTCACAGGTGCTCCTGCTCTGTCATCAACCAGCAATCAGCACCGGACTGCTGCTTACTGGCTTCAGAAGCAGGCAACCAGCGATGCCTGCGCTGACACGTCCGAAGATTGGTGCCGACGTTAGTGTATATTATAATTTGACTGTTGCCAAGAACCGATTGCGTTCAAACTTCTTAGCTCTTCTCCAGCTTGTGCTGTTTTGAAGCAGGCAGGGCTCACACGCTGGTTGTCAATGCCGATGGTGACAGCATAATAGTTAGTTGAGAATAGGTCAAGATCTTGCTCTATTGAGAAAGACCTGCCTTAATTACTCTAACCATAGTTATGGTCATAGAAACACTCGACTGGAGGAAGCCAAGTGAAGAAGTCTGCAATTTCTGTCCTTTCCTTAGTAGCTTTAACTGCATCTGTTTGCTTGCCAGCATTTGCAGATCAGGATTACACCACCATGGCAAAAAACACAGCAATGTTTCCCGTAAGAACGCTTGCGCTTGGAACCGGTGTTGTTGTTGGCACGCCGATTGCTGTTGTACGTCGCGTTTCCAACCGTTGTATTGAATACACCGGTAACATGGCTGACAAAATAGGTGGCAAGAAGAGTCTGCCGCCAGTTCTGTTTGCCAGTTTACTGGGAGTACCGATTGGCATAGTGTCCGGGTCGGCTGAAGGGATTTATTATGGTGGCAAGAATGCCATCACTAACTGCGTTGAGCATCCGTTCAGCAAAGATTCTTTTAGCTTAGGTAGCGAACTCGAGTAGCGCTTATTGGCTGCTTGATCTGAGTTGTCATTGGAAATTGCGGCAGATGGCAAAGTCTGCCGCATTCCTTTGCTGTAGGAGGAAAATTGCTTTGACTGAAACTGCTCTGCGTGCTGTTATTTTTGATATGGATGGAGTGTTGATAGACTCAGAGCCGTGCCATCTAAAAGCAGTTCAGGAGCTAGTCGGACGCTTCGGCTTCTCTTTTACAGCGAAGGACAATATGGAATTTCTCGGGCGTAAAGATCTGATAATTCTCGAGATTCTTAACGAGCGGTATGGTTTGGGCTCAACAGCAGAGGCTCTTCTGCAAGAGAAAGAAGCTAACCTGGCGCGGCTCCTGCCTGAGGCGCCGCGGTGCCCTGGAGTGATGAAAGTCCTGGTCCAGGCGCAAACACTCGGGTTGCGCCTGGCTGTAGCATCATCTGCCACCCGTGTCACGATTGAGCTGGTGCTTGACCTTCTTGGCATCCGCCAGTTTTTTCAAGCTATCGCCTCTGGTGATGAGGTTGTTGAAAGCAAGCCGGAGCCTGAGATTTTTTTGCTTGCTGCACATAGGCTAGGCGTTGAACCTGTCAGCTGTCTTGTCATTGAAGACAGCCTCAATGGCATTCGCGCAGCCAAGGCTGCCGGAATGTTTTGTGTGGTTGTTCCCTGCCAGACTACTCGGCATCAAGATCATTCGGCGGCTGATAAGATTTTGAGCTCGCTGGCAGACCTTGATCTTACAGCGTGGGGGGATGCTTCTGACAACCGGACTTCAGCAAACTGAAAGTTCTGGCGCCAGCTGCTTTGCTGTAGTTCGTAATCACTTCCCCGTATCTGGTGGCACGCTTTATCACAAGTGTGTTATCGGCAGGCAACATATATTCATGTTTGGTTTGTCAGTGCGGGGTATAAGAGAGGCAGGAACATCAAGCTTGCATGTAATTGTCGATGGTGGAAGTAGGGTGATACGTATGACATTAGAGAGGCAAAAGATTCTTCGGTTGAACTGCCCAGGCTACGGGCACCAATCATTTTTATCGACAGGTTGCGCTGAGTCGCTTGACAACTATGGCGTAATTATTGCTAACCCGACCAGTATCCTTCACCTTTTTGATAAAGATCCTGATCTGCTCAGACAGGTTGAGGAGGCGCAAACGGAGGGGTTGAGCTCTTATTCAGCTAGAAGTGACAAGCTAATCGACTCAATCAATCCGGAGCTTGATCTGCGAATGGCTGAGATGGTGAAGTTCTTGGGTCAGGGCGGGCTTCTTGTTTATTTCCTCTGCCGACCGTTTAGTATCCACTGTCCTGCAACAACGATGGACAACTATTCCTGGCTCGATGTTTTGGCTCCAGATAAGCCTCAGCAAGATGGTGAGCGGCGCATGGCTTCCGGTGCTCACGGCAAAAATATTGAAATGACTGCAGACGGGCGCTTGTCGCCGTTTGTGCCGTATTTCAAGCAGGCTGCACTCGAGTGGAGTACCTTGATTCGATCCGAAAATCTGACCGATGGCTACAACATGCTCGCCACTGCCGGAGTCAATAAGTGCGTCTCTGCCTATTTAAATGTTGGCGACAATGGAGGTACAGTTGTTTTCTTGCCTGCACCATATGTGGAGCAGTATGACGAGACTTTGATGCATTGTTTGCAGCTGTGGGAGAGCCGGCGTCCCTTGCAACAGATGCAAGTTGCTTCTCAACCTGTGTCCGAGCAGATAGATATATCACCAACCCCAGATCTGGTGGTGGTGCCAGAGACGGTGCCTGATCACCAATCAGTTGATTTCGCCGCTGACAGCGAATCTGTTGAACCTGGTCAGGTAGCGGAGGATGCTGCAAGTCAAGCGGAGCTGCACAGTGACGAAGCTGGGACTGAGTGCCAGGTCGGAGAGGCCGGAGCTGCTCAGGCAGCCGCGCTTGATGAAGATCAATCAGGTCCATCGCAGGCTCCGCTCTTTAAAATGGAGGCAAGCCAGTCGACTGCGCAGCCTCATGCTCAGGTACAAGAACTACTTCCAGAAGATTGCGTTAAGCCGGAAGTAGACTTTTATGCTGATAGTGAAAAGCCTCTCCCGGGATACGAGGACGCCCCTCACGCAAAGGATTTAATGGAAAAGATGGAAGAGATATCGAGAACTGGCGTGCCTGATTGGTGCCAAAACTATACTTTTGCCGATTTGGATAAGCTGCACGAGGAGCTCTGCCGGCTCAATGAGACAGTGCGCCAGACGCAGGAGCAGATTACTCAGGTGGAAGAGAGCCTGCGGGCTATGGATGGCTTGAAAAACTCTCTGCTTGCTGCCGAAGGTGACGAGTTATATCTGGGTTGTTCGCAAGTATTCGGGAAGCTGGGCTGGACGGTTAAACAAACAGCTGGCGTGAAAGGAGAGTTTCTCCTTATGCAAGGAGATGCTACTGCTGCCATAGTGCGAATTGTCTGGACCGCCTCTAAGCCGAAGAGTGCTGATGTTGCTCAGCTGGCCGAATCTATTATTGCTTTCTGGGGAGAACACGAGGAGGAGCCTAAAGGCATCTTGTTAGCCAGCACATATGCTAACCGACCACCTTCCGAGCGTACAGATGAGGACTACTCAGAAGGGATTACTGATTTTGCCGCCAAGAAGAATCTTTGTTTGATGACCTGCCTGCAGCTACTGTCCATATACATGGATGTTCAAAGCAGTACGGCTCAAGCAGATGAGTTGAGGAAACAGATTCTATCCACAAACGGGCGCCTGCCGGGGTTTGTCCTTGAGCCAGGATTAGTTGCAGTCGGTTAATTGCAGCCTGTAGTAATTAGAGCCCCATGAAATCAGGACCGCTGCCTTCCTCGGTCGGATTGACACGCAGATTGACTTGCGGGCAGACAATCTCGCAAGTGCGGCAGTGGACGCAGTTTTCCAGAGACATACCATGCTTTCTTACTCCGCTGACAATATCTATGCGGTGTACTTCGGCAGTGCAGTCAGCTACGCAAGGTGTATCCTTGCCAAGTTTGTCGTAGGTGGTGATGCACTCAACACACGCTTGCGCGTTAAATTCAGAGATGTGATGATTCTCTTCGTGGTATTTAACGCCGGCATAAAACACTGCATCAGCACGCGAATAAAGAAGAGCCTTATCAAATGGTGGCGTTGCATACGTGTGTGGTACAAATGCTGGAACTATATTTTTATATTCAGCCTGGTATCTAACTGGTCCTATATTCAAGATGCCTGTCATTAGTCCCAGAGCTCTAAACCCGTCGCAGCCGACACGCAACGGATTGGACAGAGCAAGCTTAATGCCGGACCAGATTGGATGTCTCCTGTCCACTCCAGCAGCGACAGCCGGCAGGTAGTTGCCCAGCAGCTTTGCATTCTCGACAAAGGCCCAGCGCAAATATCTGTCTTGATAAAGATCTTTGATGACGAAACTCTCCCACAGGCGTTCTTGATATGGCTCAAGAGCTGATCCACTTAAGTTGCCGCGAGATAAAGCATCATGCAGAATTTCAGCTGCAATGTAACCGCATTCCATTGAACGATCAATTCCAGCCAGGTGTTTGACAGAAAGAACGCCAAGAGCGTCACCGAGAAAAAGTGCGCCGGGAACAGCAAACTTCTTAGGCAGGCTGTAGTAGCCACCTTCAGGCAAGAGAGCTGCTCCATATTTAAGGAGCTTGCCGCCGGAGAGCATCTCTTGCATCCAGGGATGTTTTTTCAACTCCTGCAGCTTTAACTGTGGATTCATATTTGGATCTTTGCTATCGAGCGAAATTACCAGACCGATAGTGAGCTTGTTGTCTTTCATACCATAGACAAAAGCGCCGCCGAATGTACCTTCAAGTAATGGCCAGCCAAGTGTGTGCCAGACACTGCCTTCGTAATTCTGTGTGACCTGCCAGACCTCTTTGACGCCAACCGCCCAGAGCTGCGGGCAGTCTCTCAACTCATATTTGTCTATGATGTCACGAGAGATGAAACCTTTGTCGCCAAAAGAGATAAATTTGGCCCAGACATAATCTTGTTCGCTTTGTGGATCTTCGACTGTAGCAACTCCGGCAACCCGATCGTTCTCATAAACAATCTCGTGAGCAGAGAATCCGAGGAATATGTCGACTGCGACATTAGGAACTTCTTTGGCTTTTTCTTTGACCTGACTTGCCATCCAATAAGTGCACTGTGACAGAGTGAGCACCAGATAGCCGGTCTTATTGAGAGAACGAGGGGCTAAAGCTGGCGGGATATCCCACTTTTCCTTAACGCCTAAGACTGACAGGTTGCTTTGGGTGCAGGTAGCCTCGATAGGGAAGCCAGATTCTTTGTACTTTGGCCAGACCTTCTCTAGTATGTGCGGGTTGCAGACAGCACCGCTCATTACATGGCTGCCAAATTCCTTACCTTTCTCCAGGATTCCAATCGTGAATTTCTTACTGGAGCCTGCTGCCAGTTCAAGAAAATGGTAGGCAAGAGTGAGATTGGATGGGCTTGCGCCTACCAATAGAAGATCATATTCAATGCGCGCTGACAACTGTCTGGACCTCCTTCTCTTGCTTTACTGCTTCTAGTTGTCTAATCATCTCCGGCACTACTTGAAAGACATCCCCGACTATGCCGTGATGAGCAAACTTGAAAATGGCAGCGTCAACATCCTTGTTGATGGCTATGATTAGTCCGGAGTTGGCCATTCCCACTCTGTGCTGGATTGCTCCTGAGATGCCGCAAGCTATATAGACTTTCGGGCGGACAGTCTTGCCTGTCTGTCCTATCTGGTGCTCGTAAGGTATCCAGCTCTGGTCTACTACTTTTCTTGTTGCTCCCACTGCCGAGTTTGCAAAACAGGCAGCCAGGTTGTACATGAGCTGGAAGGCATCTTTGCTACCAAGTCCATAGCCGCCTGAGACTATGACATCTGCCTCTTGCAGTTTAACCCCCTTGCCTATCTCGCGCAAAGTCTCGGCAATAATAAGCCGGTTGTCTTCAGTCATGATATTGACTGGTATAGATATTATCCTGCCTGGTCGGTTGGGATCTGGCTTTAGAGGTGTCATCTGCCCCGGACGTGTAGTGGCCATCTGAGGATTTTTCCACGGCCCGAGAATCCTTGCTTTTAAGCTTTCGCCAAAAGCTGGACGGATAGCATACAGGCATCCTTCATATAGTCCGACTTTAGTTGGATCCAGCTTGCTCTTGTGCTCGTAAGAGCCGATATCAAGCTCAGTGCAATCGGCTGTTAAGCCGGTTTCGAAATGGGCAGCAATTCTGGGAGCCAGATCACGTCCAGTTGTAGTTGAACCGAGCAGACAGATATGTGCTGGTGTATCCATTGAGTCGAGCAGGTTGCAGACAACGCGTCTGTAAGGCAGGGTGCGGTAAGTATTCAGCTCCGGGTGGTCGGCTACATAAACTGTGTCAGCTCCGCAGGCTACCAGCTTCTGGGGGATGTCGCCCAGAGAGTGCCCAAGAACAATGCATGACAGCTTACTGCCCAGTTTGCCTGCTAGATAAGTGCCGGCTCCGAGCAGCTCAAGAGTGATGTGTTGCAGTTCGCCTAATATCTGTTCAGCTACAATTAGGACTTCGCCTCGGACAGGATTGGCTGTTTTATCTTCTTCTGTCATATTGCAAGGAACTCCTGAAGGTTGGTGCTCTGCACCACCTCGCCGACCAGCTCTTCTGCTGAGTGCCCTTCATGCATTGAGCAGTTGCCACCAATCTCGCCAACTTTCTCAGTAGCAGCGACAATTGTAGGTGACCCCTTGAGTCCGCAGCGCTGCTCGTCTGCTCCTATTACGTCAAGATCAACACTCTGGATATATTTATTCTGCTCTTCAGTGTTTCTTAGCAGCTGCTGTACTTTCCAGGACCCGTGGAACGATTTATATTCCAGGCGGTGATAAGAGTTTGCCACTGTTATGAGCAGAGGCATTTGCGAGATTATCTTTTGATAGCCGCCTTCAATAATCCGATCTGCATAAACCTGATCAGCCGCTATTCTAAAATCCTGGCAGTAGGTTATTTGTGGAAGTCCCAGCCGTTCAGCCAGCTGTGGACCAACTTGTGCTGTATCGCCGTCAGTTGTTTGCAAACCGCAAAAGATGACGTCATAGTGACCGGCCCAAATAATTGTTTTATAGAGAGCATAAGCTGTAGCGAGCGTGTCTGAAGCTGCCAGCCGTTTATCTGACAGGAGTACACCACGATCTACACCGTGCTCTAAAGTTTCGAGGAGAACTTCTACAGCTGGAGGCGGACCCATTGAAATAGCTGTCACCCGCCCACCGTATGTTTTCTTGACATTGAGAGCAGCTTGCAGAGCGTAGCGATCAAAAGGATTAAGCATCCTCTTGGCCCGAGCACGATCTATTGTGCCGTCAGGGTTGAGACCTGCTTTTGACCCCTGATCTGGCACCTGCTTAACTAGTACGAATATTTCGTAAGGTGCTGGCATGCGGGTAACCTAATGAATGACAACTGTAAATTCTATTTGGATTGTTCCCAGCCCGCAGCTTTCAACTTATTACTTCGAGCTTTCTTGTGTAATTCAAGCTTAATGCCGGATGCGGTTGCATTTTATAATTGTTTCTTTTGATCAAGATATCATGTCAGCTTCACAAGTATCTGCAAAAGGGGCATGTATGGTTAAGGGGAAATCTGGTGTAATTCGTCGTGACTGGCGGTGGCTGCTAACCAGGCTGAGTCTTTTGATAGCGGCAGTCACAGTTAGCTGTCTTAGCTCTAGAGCTGCTCAACAAAGCCAAGTGGCAGGTGGGGGGAAAGGACAGTTTGATTGCCTTGTCAAGGATTATTTTGCTTATGCTTTTGCCAAAAATCCTACCTGGGCAACTGAAGTTGGCGTACATACTTACGACTCGGCGCTAGAAGATTTCACCGAGCCGTCAGTTGTCCAAAATATCCAGGCGGACAGGCGTTTTCTCAAAAGTCTTGAAGCAATTGACGCCGGCGAGCTAAATGCAGTGTCTGCTCTCGACTACCCTTTGCTCAAGAGCCACCTGCTCGCCGATCTACTTGAGCTTGAGCAGGTGGCGATGTGGCGGCGAAATCCCGATTTTTACAGCTCGCTGGCGTCCAGCAGTGTCTATGCCTTGATTAAGAGAGATTTTGCTCCACTGTCGCAAAGGCTTAAGCTGGTCATAGCCAGAGAGAGGCAGATTCCGGAGTTACTCCTTGCAGGACGCAAGAATATGACCAATCCGCCTGCTGTCTATACGCAAGTAGCCTTAGAGCAGATCCCAGGCATTATCGACTTTTTTGCCCAGAGCGTGCCGGCGGCATTTTCGACAGTCGGCGATGAAAAGCTTAAAGGCGAGCTGGCAGCTGTCAATGGGCAGGTGCTGGCAAGTCTTGAGTCATATCGACAGTTCTTAAAAGAAGATCTTTCCTTGCGCTCGACAGGCAGCTTTGCCATAGGTTCGGAGCTCTTTGCCAAGAAGCTCCTCTATGACGAGATGGTTGACGAGCCGCTCGATCAGCTGCTTGCACGAGGGCAAGCAGAACTTACTCGCTTGCAAAATCGATTTGTCGAGACTGCGCACAAGATAAATCCGAGCCTACCTGCTGCCGATGTTTTCCGGTTGCTGGCTGCTGATCATCCGCAGCCGTCTGAGCTTATCGCTTCCACGCAGGATGTTCTTGAGATGATCCGTTCTTTTTGCATAGACAAGAAGATCTGTTCTATTCCTTCAGAAAAGCGTGTGCAGGTGGAAGAGACACCGCCGTTTGAGCGGGCGCTAACCTTTGCTTCTATGGATACGCCCGGACCTATGGAAGAAAAAGCTACTGAGGCGTATTATCACGTCACACTTCCTGATCCGCACTGGTCGAAGGAGAAGATTGAAGAACATATGCGCGCTTTCTCGCGCCTGGACTTAATCAACACCAGTGTTCATGAGGCATATCCTGGGCATTATGTTCAGTTTCTCTGGCTCAAGCAGGCACCAAGTCTGGTGAGGATGCTCATCGGCAGCAACACCAATTGTGAAGGTTGGGCACATTACTGCGAAGAGATGATGCTGGATGAGCAGCTTGGTGGAGCGGACAATAAACTTCGGCTGGTGCAACTTCACGATGCTCTGTTGCGGGTGTGTCGCTATCTGGTGGGGATACGTATGCATACTGCCGGGATGACAGTTGACCAGGGTGTCAATTTCTTTATGAAAGAGGGTTGGCAAGAGAAAGCCAATGCCGAAAGGGAAACAAAAAGGGGGACATTTGATCCTACATACCTTTACTACACATTGGGCAAGATGGAGATCCTCTCTCTGCGAGCTGATTATCAACAGTCCCGTGGCGGGAAGTTCACTTTGAAAGAGTTCCATGATCAATTTTTGGCTCAGGGTTACCCACCGTTGAAGATAGTCAGGGCAGCACTCCTTGGTGTAAGCAGATAGTGGTGCCAGGCGCTTTCTGGTAAGTTGCAAATAGATGACAGGCTGGCAGAGCTTACATGTACAATAACTTCAGATCCAAATTTTGAGCGGTTATTTGAGAAGCAAGGATGGACTGACATGCTGGAGACCCAGGGTACGAACTATGTAGCTGTTAGAAGGATGCTTTTGTCTGCTGCAATGGCAGCTTGCCTGACCTCAGGTAATCTGACTGGCTGGACCAAGTCTGGTGCCAGGACACAGACAGCAACTGGCGGTATCAAGATTGCCAGTAGCGAACACAAACTGGTGTGGAAGCATGTTCTTCAGGATGGGGTGAATTTAGCTAAAAAAGGGCACAAGTTTGTTCTCATAGATCTCTACACCGATTGGTGCGGCTGGTGTAAGCGGCTGGACCGTGATACTTACAGCGATTCGTCTGTAGCGGCGCTGCTCAACAAGGATTTTGTCTGTGTCAAGTTAGATGCTGAAGATGGTGGTGAAGGGCAGGCATTTGCCAAACAGCACAAGGTTCGTGGCTATCCTTGCATTATTGTGCTCGGGTTTAACGGCAAAGTACGTACTACTAGTTATGGCTATAAAAATGTTCAGGACTTTACAGAACTCTTGCACGGTATTGTCGGCCGAGAAGCTGATGATGAGAGCGACCAGGAGGCTGCCGACCAACAGCCTTAACTTGATTGCCTGATGTTATTGTGTTAGCCGCAGCGTATCTGTTGCTATCGCCTCGGCAAAATTGCAGGCTGGGGACAGGCGCGACCTGCCCGCTTCCAATTTCCCGGCATGGCCGCTTCTTAAAAGGAAAGGGTAAATATGGGTATTGCAGCAGGGAAGAAAGGCATTATTTTTGGTGTGGCTAATGACCACAGCTTGGCATGGTACTGTGCTCAAGCTTTGCACTCTCAAGGAGCCGAGCTTGCTTTTACATACCAGGGTGAGGCTCTGGAGCGCCGCATCAAGCCGCTGGCAGAAGAGGTTGGCTCCCCGTTTGTCGAGCCGTGTGATCTTTCAGATGATGACCAGATTGATAGAGTCTTCACAAAGCTGAACAGGTTGTGGGGCGAGATTGACTTTGTTATTCATGCTGTAGCGTTTGCTGATAAAAAGGACCTTGAAGGTCATTTTGTCGACACTTCGCGGGCTGGTTTCCAGCTGGCGTTGGATGTGAGCGCATATACACTTACAGCTGTGGCCAGGCGTGCTGCTCAGATGATGACATCTGGTGGCAGCATAGTCACTCTCACTTACTATGGTGCAGAGAAGGTTGTGCCGCACTATAACGTTATGGGTGTGGCAAAAGCTGCTCTTGAGGCTAGTGTTCGCTATCTGGCTGCCGATCTGGGCGAGAAAAATATTCGTGTTAACGCCATCTCGGCTGGCCCGGTTCGTACTCTTGCTGCTATGGGTATCTCTGGATTTCGTGAGATGCTGAAACTTGTGGAAGTGAAAGCCCCGCTCAAGCGTAACGTTCAGGGGCAGGAGGTTGGCAACACTGCTCTTTATTTCGTGAGCGACCTCTCTTCCGCAGTAACTGGCGAAGTGGTTCATGTTGACTGTGGTTACAGCATCCTGGGGATGTGATGCTGTTATTACACTGAGTTCCCGCTCGGCTGGCAACTGTCCAGGTCGGCTAGTGTCAGGCTTGCCATGTAGATCTTGTTATTGCGGAACAGGACTACTAGCCAAGAAGATCTTTAAACTTGAGAATCTGACCTTTCAGTGGTGCGGGTTGTTAGAGGTTTGTCCGCCAGAGCTGACTTTTGTGAGTTCACTATCCTCAGGCGTTTGACAGAATGCTTTAATGTAATACCTGGCTTTTATGAAGTAAAGTTGCAGCTGTTTTCCTTGTCCGAGGAGATATTTATGTCAACCACTAAGGATGTCAGCGGTGCGGTGCTATCGAGTAAAGAGCAGACTGCCTGTAAGTCAAGCAGAAGTGAAGGGTCAAAGACGATGAGATGTCTTATGAAGGAAGATCTTGGTGTCAACGGCTTGACCTTAAAGGAAGGCGTGCCCGAGCCTTTGGTGGGATTGGGTGATGTCAAGATAAAAGTTTTAGGTACAGCTGTCTGCGGAACAGACAAGAGCATCTATAACAGCGCCGGCAACGAAGGGATTCGTCGGGAGATGCAACGTTATGCAGGTGCCCAAGGTTATCGCCCAATTATTACCGGGCATGAGTTTTGCGGAGTTGTTGAGGAGGTAGGCGCTGGTGTTGTGGCTGATCACTGGAGCAATGTTCCCAGCCATCTGGTTATAGAGCCAGGTGATTACGTAACTGCCGAGATGCATATGTCCTGTGGTCACTGTTACCTCTGCCGTACTGGAGCTGAGCATATCTGCACCAATGTTAAGGTAAAAGGGGTACACCTCGATGGCTGTTTTGCCCAGCGAGTGACAGTACCGTACAAGAATGTAATTCTTCTTGGTAAGGGTGGCGATACTGCGCAAATACCGGTCCGAATAGGCGCGCTGCTTGACGCTTTCGGTAATGCAGTGCATACGGTCAAAGAAGTGGATGTGCGTGGCAAGTCTGTTGCTATTCTGGGCGCAGGACCGCTAGGGTTAATGGCCACCTTCCTTTGTAAGGCGTTTGGTGCTGCTCGCATCTATTTAACAGAGTCGGCTGATATCAGTCGCCGCTTTGAACTTGGCACTGCATTTGGTGCAGACTTGTGCTTTGATGTCTCTGGTGGATCCAACTCGCTTTATCAGGCGGTCGACAAGTGGGAGATTGGCTCGAATGGAGTTGATGTTGTGCTGGAGATGTCCGGTTCTGTGCCAGCTTACATGGATGCTTTCAAGATTGTGCGTAATGGAGGTACTGTAATTTTACTTGGAATTGCGCGCGAACCACTTCCTAAATTTGATATTGCCAATGGTGTCATATGGAAAGGCGTGACAGTTAAGGGGATCTTTGGCCGCAAGATGTACGATACTTGGGAGACAATGTTGCGACTGTTGCGCTCCAACCAGTTTGACCTGAAGGGTCAGCTGGAGAAGATTATATGCAAGCGGAGTTACCGTCTCAGCGAATATCGTGAAGCGTTTGATCTTCTCGCTGCCGGCAAGGAGATGAAGTTGGTCTTTACACCGGACGAGAATTAGTGGACAACGAGGAGAGAGATTATGGTCACGTCATTTCCACAAACAATCAACACTGTCAAAGATCTTTATGCCTGCCTCGGTGCCGAACTCGAAAAAGCTAAAGAAGATAAGGTGTACAAATATGAGGTGCCTGTAGAGAGTGAGCAGGGTGGCGTAGTTTCAGTTGGTGGCAAGCCGGTTGTTATGCTTGCTTCTAACAACTATTTGGGACTGTCCAACCATCCCCGCATAAGGGCCGCAGCCAAGGCTGGACTCGATAAGTGGGGCTTCGGGATGGCATCGGTGCGTTTTCTGTGTGGGACACAACCGATCCACACTGAACTGGAACAACGGATTGCCAGGTTCTTTGGCTGCGAGGATGCCATCTTGCACTCCTCGTGCTTCGCGGCTAATGAAGCTTTCTTTACCGGACTGTTATCAAACAACCTGGGACAGTCAGACTATAAAGACATGATCTACAGCGATCAACTCAATCATGCCAGCATTATTGATGGAATTCGTCTCTGCCGTATTGCAGCAAAAACAACTGAGTCGAGGGCCTACCCGCACAATCAGGTAGAGACTCTCAAGAAGTGGTTGGAGGAGGATAAGAGCAGCCGGCACCGAATCCGCTTGATAGCTACTGATGGTGTCTTCAGTATGGAAGGAGATCTGTCCCCGCTGCCGGAGCTGGTGAAGCTTGCAGAAGAGTATCAGGCATTACTTTTTGTCGATGAGTCGCATGCTACCGGAGTGCTTGGTGCCTCAGGGCGAGGAACTCCTGAAGCGCTTGGTGTACATGGAAAGATTGATGTAATATCGGGTACTCTCGGTAAGGCATTAGGTGGTGCAGCTGGTGGCTTTATTACCGGGAAGAAGGAGCTGATCGAGTTTCTCCGCCAGAAGTCGCGACCGTACACCTTCTCCAATACGGTTCCACCGCCGATTGTTTGTGCTGCAATTGAGGCTTTCAAAATTCTCGAAGAAGACAGCTCGCTTGTGAGCAAGCTGCACGAGAATACTCAATATTTTCGCCAGGAGATCAAGCGTCTCGGCTTCAAGATTATTGAAGGAGTTCATCCAATTGTGCCGGTCATGCTGGGCGAAGCTGCTCTTGCAATGGATATGAGCCGTGAACTGTTGGGGCAAGGAGTCTATATAAAGGGGCTCTGGTATCCGGTTGTACCAAAAGGTGAAGCCCGGCTGAGAGCTCAAATATCAGCAGCTCACAGCAGGGACGATCTTGATGCGGCGCTTGCTGCTTTTGGCAAGGTTGGCAAAAAGCTCGGCGTTATTTAGGAATAAAGACAACTTGTAAAATATTGACTTCCACCTGGAGGTGGTTGGTTGGCATAGTCGTGCTGAAAGAACATTGCCTCTAATCCCAGGTTCCAATACTCATTAAGCCTACTGAGTGGACTGACACCAACTGGCGCTCCTGCTGCGGGTTGCCAGGTTGGCAGGTCTGTGGTTTGGTTTGGGCGCCTATCTGACCAATTGGCCTTCCCACTCTCCGCCTGACTGCGTTTCACCGCTGAGATATGGACCTTGGTAATCTTTATCGTGTACCAATTCGACCTTGCCTTTGAACTCTACAGTGCGATCAGTTGCTGCTCCACCTTTGCCTTTCTTGTAAGTGCGCACTATGGTTATCTTTGGGAAAGCGTACCAGCCTTTCTCAATCTCAAACTTCTCGTTGGTGTTTACATCTACTCCTCGCCCGGAGAGATGACCTCCATCCTGCTCAAGAAACATGGTCGACTTGATTACTTTGAAGTTGAACTTGTAAGCCACGTTCCATTTCCCCGAGAGATCTGGTGCTTTGTTAGCAGCTTGCTCTTGGGTCGGTGCAGCGCTGTCACCGCCTGGTGCTGGCGTGTTGGCTGGCGGCGCGTTGCTGTCCGATTTGCTGCCCTTCTCTCCGCTGGGGTTGCTGAGCTGAGCTTCCCATTGATCACTTACCGGCTGCCCGTTGATGACTGTGCTGTAGCGACCGCTCAGATAAGGTCCTTGATAATCAGCATCGTGCACAGTTTGCAGCTTGCCTTGGTATTGAACAGTCGGTACTTCGGAAGAAGTAGCGGTTACATCATATTTTTTGACAAACTGCGCATCCTGCCCGTCAATCTTGCCGCTGATGCTGAATGAGCGTCCAGAGTCTTCGTCTGAGCCGGAACCCGAGATCTGACTGCCATGCTGGTGCAGCAGCACGTTGGACTTGCCTATCTTGTCGCCAAATTGGAACCCGATCTGCCAGTAACCTTCCAGAGGTGTAGCTGCATTAGTACTGACGGTCTGTCCTGCGTTGGTGCTGCCAGGGTTTGTCAGATTGGCAGGCTGTGCGTTGGGCGCCTGTTTGCCTGGATGTTGAGACAGTGAGATTTTGGTGCAGGCTGATAGCGCCAGTACTGCAGTTGTTGACAACAAAAATAGTTTAAATAACGCATGCATATTCATGCATGTAATCTTACACTTTTATGTGCAGAGTGGAAGCGCCGCCAAACTGGTGCCTGCCCGGCATACGCGCTATAGTCTTAGTGCCTGCGGTAAGTTTGGGGTGTAGTAATGACGCTGGAAAAGATTAAAAAGGCGATAGCAGCTGGCAAGTTGCGATGTCCTTCTTGCCATTCAACTATTCTGAAATTTGAGAAATATTTGGATACTGCTGATACTGTTTGGGATGGCGCTGGAGACACACAGATTGAATTCTCCGGTTGTAAAGTTACTCTCGTCTGTGCCAACGGATTTTGCGATTGGAGGCAGCGTACTGAATATTGGGAAAATTTTGTCCAGGAATAACTGTTTGTAGACAGCAACAGAGCACGTCTGCTCAGGAGGATGTTATGGCTATACCACTGAATACGCATGTGACCGTGCTTCTGTCCAGCGGCGAACAGGTCGAAGGTGACGTGGCTCAGGCTGACCAGGTGACTTATCTGTGCTTGAAGCGTGAAGGTGAGACTCTATACCTGCCCTGGGGCTCAATTAAGTGTGTGCGTGGTCCGGCGCTTCCGGACAGACCGGTCACCGGTGCCTATAATCGTTCGCCATAAGAGATCTTTCAGTGCGGCTAACCTCGGCCGATCAACCTGTTGACAGACAGTTTTAAGCAGTGGGTTAGGATAGATGAGAATTGGAAGGGTCGCCATGTTTATAGCTTGTATACATCCAGCTGCTGTACTGAAATATCCACATTTAAACCCTTGCCAATCTGGTAGAGGGAGGCCTCTACGGATTTAGAAGGTATCTCCTCCGGAGCATTTACCTCCAGTATCATGACAAAAATCTGTTTCTCGCCGCTATCGGAGTATTTGGTCTGAACATCTGTAATGTTGATATTTAAATCTGCTATTGCGCGTGTGATACCAGATACGATGCCGGGCTTATCGGCACCGTAGACAGAGATCAGGTAGGGGCTACCTTGACCTGATTGCTCTGCAAGCTCTTGCTGCGAGAGCTCGCGAAGATGGATGGATAGACCCAGACTTTCTTCCACATCTGTTAGTTGTTCAGTCAGTGAGCCTATTGATTGCTCATCCGGGAGCTGCACCATGAGAATGAGGGCAAACTCACCGCGCAACAAAGTCATGCTTGAGTCAAGCAGATTGCAACCGAGCTTGTAAAGTCTGTCGGCCACTGCTGCCACAATACCGACCCTGTCACGCCCTACTCCAGTTAAAACAACTGTCTTGGACACAATCTCCTCCTTGGCAATTACATGACTTGCAAACTGTGTTTCCAAGAATCCTGAGGCTACACCTGCATAGCAGGAGAGGAGCCGTTTTATAGCTGTCGGTCATCTTGCTGTGAACGATCTTCCTCTTCGTGCAGCTGCTCAATAAAGTTGACTGCCAACCACTGCTTTACTCGAATGCGTATGCGGCTTTTCCTGAATTGTTTCCAGCGTGTCATCTCGTCCGGAGCTTTAGAAACTACCGACTTAAAAGCTGCAAGGGTATTAGGGCTTTCAAGAGCCACCGGCAATAATCTGCACAGATGCGGGTCTGTCACGGTTTCGACAAAATCATGGAGATCTTGCTTTAACTGCTCCGTCCTGGGCTTTGGGATATAGAGAAACCGATCACGGGTTAGTTCTATTTCGTCTGTGAGGTCTTTCAAGTCATAAAGGTCTTGTTGGACTAGTTTTGTTGTGCCTGTGTCAAGATCCAGATAGTAGGTAGTGTCAGGGCTCTCATCCTCCCAGCATAATTCGAGAGCTTCCATGTCGATTAAACGTTTGATCACCTGATATCTCCTCGGGCAGCTGGTCCCTTTTCAGGGCGTTGTTACATGCGGTGTAGCTGTTTGTGCAGTGCTGTGAGTTTTCTTTGAATTTAAAAACTTAACTCAAGTGCAATTTCCACTAGAGAGTTTACAGTACTGCTCTCAGTTGACCTGCTTGTTAACCTGGTTTGCCCCAGACCACTTGCAGCTTGTCCATATCTTTATGTAGCCGGCGTTTTTGTTGCGCATTCCTGCACGAGGTGGCTTCCCAGTAAAGTTGCCACCACTTCTGGTGTGCTCTCTTTTTCCCTTTGTGAGCTTCCTCAGCACAAACCTCGTCGAGGTGGGTGAGGAAGTCGCTGACTTCGTCTTCTTGCAACGCTGGTTGCGGTGCAAAGTCAGCAGGACGAATGTTGGTTCTACCTTCGGCAAAGCACCAGCGCAGGTTTGTCTTGGTTTTAAAATCAAGACTATCCAGATCGCAGAAGTAGCTATCGTCCCGTCGCCTGGCGCTTTCCGGGAAGAACTCAAGTAATCCGTGCTCAGGCCATTCACTGCCTGGTTCGACCGGGGAAGCTTCCGAATCTTTATAAACAAGAAAATATCCTGGCGTTGCGGTGAGCAAAAAGTCAAACAATGTGTTGCGAATACGTGACCAGGCTTGCGTTGAGATGTGGAGGAACTGGCTTGCCGCGCCTGTTTCGCTCTCCAGGGCAGCATCCACGGTGTGCAGTGCAGCACACAGCCTGAGAAGATCACCCTTTTCTTCACGCATGGTAAGCATGCGGCAGTAGTTATAGGCATCATCAAGAGCCATGCTGACTCTACGCTCACGATCCGACATAAGCACCTCTTTACCCTGACGGCTCATATATACCCAGTCAGGGTGGCACTGAATCAAGTGTGATGTCGCTTTGCAACTAAGGCAGGACCCTGCCTGACACCGCTCCCTATATATTCTTAGCGGCAGTAACGTTTGAAGGCTTTTGTATACTCGTCATTGGCTGGGTCAATCTGGTAGGCTTTTTTTAGCTCTGACTCGCCAGAGTGGCGCTGACCGAATTTCTCAATTGAGATGAGCCCGAGGCGGTAATGTGCTTCTGCATCTGCAGGGTTAAGTTCCAGAGCCTTATTAAATAAGCTTGCTGCATCCTTATATCTCTTGTAGTGCGTTGTCTCGAGTGTTCCTGCAGTGGTGTAGAACCGTGCATCAGAAGGGTCTAGTTCAATTGCTTTTTTGAACTCGGCAGCTGCCTGGTCGAAGGACTGGCACTCACCGACAAGATATTGCCCCAGATGATAGTGAGCTACCGCGCAGGCAGGATTGCTGCTAATGGCTGCTTCAAACTCTTTGCGTGCCTCGTCATAGCGCTTCAAGTGGCTGGATAAAACGAGACCAAGCCGGTCGTGAGCGAGCGAGTCATTAGGATTTAGACCCAGCGCTTTCTTCAGCTCCTGGTAAGCTCCTGTGTAATTGTGGTAAAGATCCGCGTACACTCTGGCAATCCCGACATAGGCTGAAGCGTTGCGTGGATCTGTCTCCAGAGCTTTGCGAAACTGCCTGTCTGCTTCGTCATATGTTTGCCTGTGGTCTATTAATAAATTTGCCAGTCCAACCCTGGCTTTGTCAAGGCTTGGGTCCAGGTCGATAGCTTTACGAAACTCATTCTCGGACTCGTCAGTTCGTCCTGGCATGCCGGACAGGAACAGCGCCAATTGCAGGTGTGCTTCGCCAACACCTGCAGCCAGTTCAATTCCTTTGCGCAGCTCACTTTCAGCGTCTTTCTGCCGGCTGGCAGAAAGTATGGTGCCAAGTTCGCTGTGCAGCTTGAAATTAGATGGATCTAGCTGAATTGCTTCTCTTAGCTCCGATTCGGACTCTTTATAGGCTGAGCGTTCCTTGAGCAGTTTGCCTAAAGCCCAGTGAGCTTCCCAGTCGCCTGAGTCGCTGGCTACTGCCTTGGCAAAGAGTTGCTCTGACTGCTCTGGGTGGCCAGCTCTCTGTTTTAACAGCCCGAGGTTAACCAGAGCTCGCGTGTTGACTCCGTTGAGTGCGAGCGCTTTGCTGTATGCCTGCTCGGCTTGATCAGTACGGTTGAAGTTGTGCTCTTGAATGAATCCGAGAAGGTTGTGAGCCATCGAATTGTTCGGGTCTAGTGTGATTGACTGCTGAGCCTGCCGCAACGATTCGCCCACTTCGCCTGCGCACAGATAAGCGCGGGCGAGCGCTTCATGGGCCCTTGACGAGTTGGAATCGTTAAGTACCGCTCTTTTGGCAGCTTCGAGCGCTTCGGGATAACGCTTCTGAGCGTTGTAAACGTCAGCCGATACAAGATACGCCTCCACTGACGTCGGGTTGAGGCTAGAGGCCTGCTCTAGCTCATGTGTGGCGTCCCAGAGTTTGTGTTGATCAATGAGTTGGTTGGCAAGTTGCATGTGCTGGGTGTATGAAACGAGATTGGTGCCTGGCAGCATCTTGCTCTGGCTGTCGTGGCTTTCCAGCAGCTGTGGCACTGTATATGGTGCAGAGCGCGGTGCGGAGGATGGCACACTGAGAACAACACCAGGACCGGTAAAAGCGCTGGCAATGACAGGGGTTTGCATCTCGCCTTTATCGCGTAATACGTCTGCCTGCACTTTCTCTCTCATGTAGCCAAAGACCCGGTCGACAGGGCTCTTGCCGCCTTCTTTCTTGAGCGCATCAATAAGATATCTTGTGAAATAACTGTTCTTAAGTTGATCTGATTCCCACGAGCGTTGATCCGGAGCGCTTGACGAGATGACGAGACTGCCTATTCCTTGAGCTACTTCTTGCGTGTCGACGTTGGTTCGGGACAGCCCCTTATGTCCGCCAGCAGCTCCGGCACCGCTAAAACATGTGTCGAGTAGAAGGACTATACGGTTGGTATGGACACGTTCCTTAATCATGCGGAGCAGCTGTCTCATCTCTATACCGGTAGCAAACAGCTTATCGACCCGAGTATCATAAGCAACGACATAATTGACTCCGCGAATGTCAGCCCCTGCAGGCGATCCATGAGTTGATAAATAAATAACTACGAGATCGTCTGGTGCGGCAGCATGTGGCAAGAATGAGTCGCCCAGCGCATCCATGATATTGACTTTAGTGGCGTCCTCGTTAGTGAGAAGCTTGACATGATCGGGAGCAAAATGCCCGGCCGCTGGGTCTGTCAAATAGTTGTAAAAATCGGTGGCATCTTTAGCCGAATATTTGAGCGTCGGTACTTTAGGATCGAAAAACTGACTGATACCGATTACTACTGCCCATTTATCAGCTACTCGCAACTCTTGCGATCCAGCTGGCGATTTGCCTGCCACAGCCATCGGCGTGCCGAGAAAACAGAGGATAAGACAAAGAGAGATTACCCCCAAGAGGCGCGGTTGCGAAGAAATATGCGTGTGATTTTTCAAATTGTTCATAGCAGTGGTAAATGAAAGTTGACAAGAGGTGCTGAACCAAGAGACCATTAACTCTTTTTACCCTATTCAATCTAGATTTAGGACAGCTTGCCAGACCAGCTTCACTTTTAGTGAACGGCAGAAATGTTATTTTAGAACCAGGAGTAAATACTGCTGAATATTCTGGCAAACAATCTCTATTTATGACTCAACTTCACATTCCTGCAGGAATTAACTATGAGTGCAGCGGCTGCGGCAACTGTTGCCTGGAGTGGCCGGTACCGTTGACTCCGCAGGATGTCTCCAGAATTACAAGTCTGGCGGCCGAGGATACGTTGCAATCCGGTGCGGTGCTCTTTCGCTCTCTGCGCAGAAGTGACGTCAAATTGCAGTCTTTTACTAACACACTCGAAAAGCGCAACGATGGACGGTGCGAGTTTCTTTGCGCTGATAGCCGCTGCCTTTTGCACTCCGCCTGGGGAGCCGAGGCAAAGCCGGAGATGTGCCAGCTTTTCCCTTACACTTTCACCGAGACGCCCAGCGGCATCTATGCATCACTTAGCTTTGCAAGCAGCGGAGCTTTGTACAACTTTGGTCGGGCGCTCACAGATCAGGCAGAGGTGCTGGAAGAGAGATGGGGGCTTTTCAAGTGCTTGTTTCCGCTCGTGCAGCTTGATTGGTCGTCTGCGCAATTAATTGATGGGCAACTTTTATCTTGGACTGCCTACTTGAACCTGGAGGAGCAGATTTTAAGTTGTATAACACAATCCGGAGCTGCTTCCCGGGTTGATCTCAAGCTGGATGATGCTAGAAGGTTCATTGCTCAAGCTCTGCCAGCAGGTGTCGATCTTGATTGCCGCCCAAAGATTGAAGCATCGCAAACAGCTGTTGACCAGCTCCTTTTAAGAGAACTGTTTGACTTTTATCTGCCCGACAATGTCTTTGCGGAGCCTAAAAGCGATCTGAATGTAAAAGCCTTGCTTGAGCAGTTTGTGGCGCCACCGTGCAAAGTGCAGATTAATAGTGGCGGGCGCGCGTACTCCTTCAAGCAGCTGCTGGACTACCGATTGGGCAGCCTCGACGCAGAAGCTGAAGACCTGTTGTTCAGATTTGTTTATTGCCGGATCTTTTCCAAACTTTATTTTGGAGCTGGTTTTGCCAACCTGAGTTTGCTTGCTGGATTCAATCATCTGATTGTGCTTGTGTCTTTAGTGAGACTGAAAGTGAAGATGATGGCTCAAAGTCAGCAGCTGAACACACTAGGATTTTTTGCTGTGGCAGAGATAGTACGTGCCCTCGATCGCCAGCTGTCTCAGGCTGCTCTGTCGAAACAGTCGGTAGCTGTCCTGGAAGTCTTGCTTTCTAGTCCGGAGCGCATCGAGCGAATATTTGCTCTGGCTGCGTAGTGCTGTTGCGTCAGACAAGTAATCCTTTTAGTCTTACTGCCACTGATGTTGCTCTCTTATTTTGGGTTTGTCCTTGCCTATTGTTTATCTCCTGCTTGACTATTGGTGGATATCAACTTGTCTTAACCATAAATGTTTCTTTTGTTGCTCGTGTCGTTGTTATGATAATTGCTGTGTGAAGAGTACAGACAGGCTGTTAGATTGCTAAATATATGAATTCAGAAAAACCGCCACTGAAGGCAATAGGCTACCAAAAGAAACTGCTGTCCGCTGTTGCAATAGCCCTGGCTTTGGGCGTTGCTTTCTGGGCTGGGCACCAATTGTGGACAGAGGACTGGCAGCAATCCGGGGCGATTATGCCGCAGCTTTCGTCAGGACTACCCCGGACGGCTGTTCCGCCAGCAGTTTCAGGGCATGGCATCGCTTTGGGCGAGAGTTCAATTGCCGATCTAGCTGCTGACGCGGTCAAAAGTGTAGTTAATATAGACACCAGAACAAGCATTGCTATCCCTGATCTGCCTTTTCAGTTCGGCGGGCCGTTCGGCGGCTTTGAGTTCTTCTTTGGGCAAGAGATGCCTGTCCGACCTGCTCATCCGCGCCGCTTTGAGAGTCAGGGCACCGGCTCGGGTGTAATTATTCGTCCGGATGGTTACATTCTCACCAACAATCATGTTGTGCGCCAGGCTAACGAGATCAAAGTTACTCTGGCAGACAAGCGTGTGTTTAGAGGCAGGATTGTTGGTCGTGACAGCTTTACAGATCTTGCCTTAATTAAGATAGATGCCAGCGGTCTACCTGTGGCCCGTTTAGGTTCGAGCAAGCAGCTTCGCCCTGGTGACTGGGCTGTAGCAATTGGCTCTCCGCTGGGGCTGGATCATTCAGTTACACTTGGGATTATCAGCGCTCTTGGGCGCTCAGTGGCAGATCTTAAAAGTAATGTCGAGTTGATTCAAACAGATGCTGCTATTAACCCAGGCAACTCGGGCGGTCCGCTGTTAAACATCAGAGGCGAAGTGATAGGAATTAATACAGCTATCCGCAGTGATGCTCAGAATATAGGTTTTGCCATCCCTGTTGATGTGGCAAGAGGGGTTGTCAATGGCTTGCTTGCTCATGGGACAGTGCAGAGACCTTATGTCGGCATTTATATGCAAGAGCTGGAACCAAGGCTGGCAAAATCGCTCGGGCTGTCGGCAACTACCAGAGGTGTCGTTGTGGCGCGAGTGGCGCCTGAAAGTCCGGCAGAGAAAGCAGGACTTACAGCCGGAGATGTTATCGAGCGTGTCGACGGACAGTCAGTTGATACAGCTAAAGTGGTGCAGAAACTGGTACGTGCTCACAAGGTGGGAGACCAGCTCAATCTGCTTGTCAGTCGTAACGGGACACTGACTGCAGTTAATGTCAAAGTTGACGAGTATCCGCTCGACAATAAAGAAGATAAGCCCAACGATCAACAAGATGAATAAGGCAAGCCTGTCCGAGTGCTTAGGTTGCTGTGGTAGCTGGATGACTGTTGCGGTCGATCAAGCGAAGGCAGCTTGTCATCAGTATTGCTATGCCGGCTTTGGGCTATAGTATTGCCTGTAGTCTATATCTTTGCGCCCCGACTGTTTGAGAGCTACTGCTGCCATGCAACCTTGTCCTGACTGTCAAGCACTTGTTGAATCGTGGGAGGTATTCTGTCACGGTTGCGGACTGGTAATCTCGCTTGATCCGGTGCCTGTGATCTCAAGTAAGCTAGAAGCGGGCGAGCAGATGGAGCAAGCTTTTCAGGACTGGTTTACCCGGGGTAATGAAGCTCTTGCCAGCCAAGATTTCGAGACAGCTGCAGTTAGCTATCAAGAAGCTTTAAGGCGGACAGCTGCTCTGCCACAGTCGCGTGAGGCTGAGATGAAGGTGCGCACAGCATTAGCTGCCGCTCTGGAGGGCAGCTCCAAGTTAGCTGAAGCAGCCGAGCAGTATCAGGCAATTGCGCAGCGGTCTGATGATTTCAAAGAGCGGGAAGAGATGGAGTTGAGAGCGTCTGGACTTCAAGAGGCTGCAGTAGTAGACTCTTACACCCCGGTCGATACTGATTACAAAGCAGCAGCGGCTTTCGAAATTAAGGTGTTGCCGCTCTACTGTGCTTCTTGTAAGCGCCTGATGTCTGCTGCGGAACTGTACGGCTTTCGTAAAGGGCTCGTGAAAGAGTCCCGTTGTCTGTGTGGTTTTGCTGGGACGCCGCTTGTTAAGCGTACTTGCGAGCAGATTAAGATTGCCCAGGAAGAGCAGGACAGGCAAGCACGTAAGGAGAGGCTAATCAAAGTAGCTTCCCTAGCAATTCAGCATGGCAGAAGCAAGAGGGTGGCAACAGTTTTGGCTTTTACCTTGGGCTGGCTGGGAGTGCATAAGTTTTATCTAGGAGAGTATGCCTCTGGAGCGCTCTCTCTGCTTGTGTTCTGGACCGGAGTGCCGCTTGTCTTTGCTCTTATTGAAGGTAGTCAGCTGGCAACAATGTCGTATATATCGTTTAACCTGCAATACAACACTGATCTGTTGCTCAAGCTCTTACCTGCTGAGCCTGTGCCAGATGTGCAGTCTGGTGACGACATTTTCTCCATGAAAGTTACTGCCGATCCGGAAGATTTTGTAGATGATCTGACAGGGCAGGAGGCAGCTGGTTCATAAACGCTGCTCTGGTTGAGAGGCAGGGTATGGAAGAGGAAGCAAAAGTTTGAGCTGGACTGCCCGATTCTAGAGATGATTATGCCAGCTTGAACGCTGGAGGTATTTAGGCGATGACGAGCAAAGAAAAATTAGCCCGCTGCTGGCACGCTGTCGAGTTCACTGTTGAAAGAGAGCAGGAAGATTTAGCTTCCTGGCTGTTGATTCAGGCGGGGGCTAAAGGTTGCGAAGTGAAACAGGCGGGTGACTCTGGTTTGACCCTGCACTGTGTATTTGCAGACGAAGAGCTCAGTGTTGGCAAGCTGGCACAGATAAAAGAGTCCTTGGACAGTTATGGGCTGCAGGCAAGCATCGCTACATTATCTGTAAAGACAGTTGTTGAAGAGGACTGGCTACAGAAGTGGAAGCAGGGCTATAAGCAGTTTGCTGTTGGTGACAGGCTGCTTGTTTGTCCCTCCTGGCTGAAGAGTAGTTTGAGTGCCGATGAGACTGCTGGCCGCCAACTTCTCGTCATTGAGCCGGGGATGGCGTTTGGTACAGGGTTGCATCAGACAACAAGCTTCTGCTTGCGCGCTCTTGAGCAGCATCTGTCTGGCCCTGAAATTCTTGACGTTGGAACAGGCAGCGGTATTCTGGCAATTGCTGCTGCATTGCTTGACTGTCACAGCAACATTACAGCGCTCGATGTTGATCCAGTCTCAATCCAGGTGGCTCAAGAAAATTTTGAGCTCAACTGTGTCGCCGATCGTATAAAACTGCTGCTAGGCTCAACTGAGACTGTTAACAGTCGAGTTTACAACACTGTACTCTCCAATCTGACCTGCGAAGATATTGTCGGACTCCTGAGTGACTACAGCGCATTGACAGCGCCAGGTGCGGTAGTGATCTGTGCCGGCATCCTGGCTGAGAAGCTGCCTTTGCTCCAAACTGCTTTAGTGAACTTCCCATTTTCTGAGATTGTTTGCGAGATAGAAGGACTCTGGGCTGGGCTGGTGCTCAAGAAAGCTGCCCACTAGTGGAGCGACCTGTATGCAGGCATCCTGCTTGTCTTGAGGCTTCGCTCTTTCGACAGTTCAACGTAATTGCCGTGGTTGCCCAGTCAGTGAATAAGCTCAACTTTAGCGAAGTTGCCTTGTGGAGATGTGCATTTTCGGTAAGATGTAGCTGCTGTCCAGGCGATTAGAAGACTCAGGTTTATTAATGGGATGCTGCTATTCAACAATTCTTTTTGACTTCGACGGTACGCTCACTCCGTCACTGCCTCTTTGGGTAAGAGCTTTTCAATTTGCCTTCGAACAATTTGGGATCTCTCTTACTGCCGATCAGGTGATTAGCACCTGTTTCTATCGTGCCTGGGAAGATATTGTGGCTCAATTCGAAGTGCCGTCTGTTGCTAATTTTGCCAGGTTTGTACACACCGGTCTTGATGATGCCTTTGTCGGAGCTGACCTCTTTGCTGGAGTGCGCAGTTTTCTGGATGAGTGCATTAGTTGCCGCATCAGCCTTGGCATTGTCACATCAACAAGAAAGGAGCTTGTTACTGGGTTTGTCGCAAAGCAGGGTATAGCGGAGTATTTTAAGACTATTGTTGCCGCCGAAGATATTCTTAAGTTTAAGCCTGATCCAGAGCCGGTTTTGCTGGCTCTGGATCACCTGAATAGTATTCCGCAGGAGACTATTTTGATTGGTGACTCGCATGCCGATATGGCAGCTGCAAGTGCAGCCGGCATTCATAAAGGATTGTTTCTGCCTGAAGAACACAGCTGTTTCTACAACTTCGATGAATTAAGGCAGCATCAACCCGAGATTGTGTTTCAGGAGTATTCTCAGTTGTGGATTCGACTCATGGACAAGCAAGCAGCTGCCACAGACAGGTGAAGCGCAGGACAACCAGCATCCTTAATCAAGTTTGACTTCAGCTCCTATAATTAGGCAGACTCATTGTGAAGCATTGGTAACAGCCGCAAAGAGATATATGCCTTAACAATTCGGTTATCTTCATCTTGGCAAGATCTAGAAATGCAACAGCTATCTTTCTTCCCGGATTCCTAAAATCTTGCTACTCAAGAGCTGGCATCATGACAACGCAAACCGTTCTACTGCGGATTCTATATAATTGGGTCCATCTTCCTGGCTTCCCGACAGTTGTCTCATCGAGACGAGGAGATATCTAGTGAGCATAGGTACATGCGTTTTAATGCTTCATAGCCACCTGCCCTTTTACAGAAAGGCTGGCATGTGGCCGTTTGGAGAAGAATGCTTTTATGAGTGCATGGCAGAGAGCTATATTCCACTGCTGCAGATTGTCTCTGAACTGTGGGATGAGGGGATACCAGCCAAGCTGACAATTGGTATTACGCCAATTCTGGCCGAGCAGATAGCTGATCCACATCTCAAGGCTGGCTTTAATGAATTCATAGCCGCCCGCCTGAAAGCAGCTGAAAAAGATGTAGTTCGCTTTGCGCCTGAGGGTAAAACTCCTACTCCGCATCTGCATTACCTGGCTAAGTTCTATAGGTCCTGGTTCCAGGATATTTATAAAAACTATAACGAGCGTTGGAATCAAGATGTAATTGGTGCTTTCAAAAAGTTCCAAGATTTAGGTGCAGTGGAGATCACAACCTCTGCAGCTACACACTGCTTCTCTCCGCTATTGTCGACAGACTCTTCATTGCACGGGCAGTTTAAGACTGGTGCTGAGGCTTACAAGCGTCATTTTGGGCGTGCTCCAAGAGGAGCATGGCTGCCTGAGTGTGCTTACCGGCAAGCAGCCGGTTCCCGACCGGCCATTGAAAAATGGCTGCATGGAGAGGGTATTAAGTACTTCTTTACCGAGTCTTTTGCTATCCAAGGTGGGCAGACTGTTGAATTGAGGCGTGACTTCGGTCCTTACCGCAGTATAGTCTATATTCCGGTGCCGCAAAGAGCCGCTACCGGGCTTGATACCTTTGAAGCCTACTGGCTCAAAGATTATCCTGTAGCTGTAATGGGACGCCATGAAAAAGCAGGTTTTCAGGTCTGGTCAGCTGCTCATGGCTATCCTGGCGACGGCAACTATCGTGAGTTTCACAAGAAGGACGACCAGTCCGGCTTACATTACTGGAAGCTAACATCTACCAAAACAGATCTGGGCGACAAGATGCTTTACGATCCGATTCCGGCGATGGAGCGTATCAATGAGAATTCGGACCATTATGTCGGTGTTATCCAGCAGGCTCTTCTCGAACACAAGGAAGCGACAGGCAAGCCGGGGCTTGTGATGGTGAGCTTCGACACTGAACTGTTTGGTCACTGGTGGTTTGAAGGGATGACTTTCATTAAGCAGGTGGTCAAGAAGATGGCGCAGCACACAGATGTGACCATGCGTACAGCTGCTGAATATCTTGAAGCTTGCCCACCCAGAGAAGCAATCAAGCTGCCCGAGTCATCCTGGGGCAATGGTGGTCACTGGCAGGTTTGGCTTAATGATGATACCAGGTGGATGTGGCCTATTATTCATGAGTGTGAGCAGACCATGGAAGATCTGTCCCGGCAGTATAAAGATGCTGATGGTGGCTTGATTGGTCGTGCCCTCAAACAGGCGGCTCGCGAGCTCCTTCTGGTTGAGTCAAGCGATTGGCCTTTCCTTGTCACCACTGGACAAGCCAAAGATTATGCAACTGAACGCTTTAACGATCATCACAGCAGATTTCGCGAAGTGGTTGATATGATCCGTACCGGTAAGTTTGATGAAAATCGCCTGGCATACATAGAGGAGATGGACAATTGTTTCCCTGACATCAGCCATACATCTTTCCTTCCTGTGGAAACTGAAGTGCCGGTGTCGGCATAGTTCAAACGAGACTGGAGCATGTCCACTAGATGTAGAATAAAGCGGTGAGCTAGTTTCATCGCTTTATTCTTTACCGGTAGGTTGCTTCTGTAAAACGGTTAGTTGAGGTTTGGGACAGATCAATTTATACAGTTATGCTGCACTATGAGACTAGTTGTGTTGGTTAAGATCTGGTTGGTGTCTTCTTTAGAGTTGATTCAATCTCGTCGAGCTGCTTGAGCCGGGCGGTCAGAGCTTGAGCAGGCAAGAGCCCTTTGCGTGCCAGCCTGTGTCGGTTGATCTCATTTTGTACCTGTATTCTCACGTTGTCCAGGACAACGATCGAGACGCCACCGACAACGGCGGTGGTGCCAGCGGCAACTAAAGTGTTGAATCTTCTTGCGTTTGTCGGGTAGTGGTAACCTGCTGTGGCAATAACGGCTCCAGCGCCTATTATGCTGCCACCGACTATTGATCCGGCAATAAGGTTCATCGTTGCTGCCCGGTTTCCAGCTCTGATCTCTTTCTGTGCTGTAGCCAGCTGGTCTCTAAAAGTCTTGCTATGTGACTCATACATACCTAAGCGGGCTATTGTCCCGCAGGCGGTATCCATATTCTCCTTGTCATGTGCCTGGCACAGCTGCCGCAGCCGGTCTCGATCTGCGTCCAGCTTGGTGACCTCGCGAGTTTGCAGACCGCCGGTGCAGGCAGCAAGGCTGCGCTTGTCGTAGTCTCCAACTAGTTTACGCAGGCTGAGAGCTACAACAGGAGTGAGAACTCCAATGCTCCCGTATACCACTGCCAGTGCTCCAACAGGTCCATCCAGTTTTGCTTGTCTTTTCCGAACCGCTTCCAGGGACACTAAGTTAACTGCGGCAAGGATGCTGTTGTTGGTGATATCGAGGAGATAGAGGCACTTTTCGAAAGCTCTGTATCTTCTTGAGCCGATGTGAAAACGTTCAAATTCCACAAGAGAGAGATCTCGGATATCTTTAAGCACCTCACCTTCAGCCATCTCCATGTCTGCTCCCTGGGTATTACTTGCTTGCTCCTGCTGGAGCAGAGCATCACGATCTTTGATCAGCTGATCAATCTCGTGCCGGAGAGTGATTACATGTGCCTTGGCTGCTGCCGGCGAAAAGCCGAGTTTGCTCAATTGATGATCGCGCCAGAAATCAAGACCTAATTCGCTTGTTGAAGCGGCAATACCGAACCAGGGCGCTATGGTTCGCACCACGACGCCTGTTTCTATTGTATGGAGACAGATCTTCTGGGGGGATCGTATATGCTTAGCCCGCTCGGACAGAACGGTGATAAAGCCGGCGTCAGTGAGTGACGCATCTGCTTCCTGCAAGCAGAAATAACGCCAGTGCTTCCAGCGGCTTGATTTACTGGTTTCAAGACTGTAATGGATGTTAAAACGTTCGAGCTCAATCTCTTTTAAGAGGATCTGTTTTGACAGTGCCTCGCTGTTTAGTCCCTGCTCGTCTGTTGCTATTAAAAGGTGCTGTTCTGGGTTGGCAGCTTGAATATCTTCCGCCCTGGCTGCCCCAAACGGCAGGACTGACTGGACAACTAAAACAAAAAGAGCCATCCAACTGCAAAGGTGACCTTTCCTGCGCTGAACTACTACTTGTCTAGCTGCTTCAGTTAATTGCTGAAATAAATTTATTGAGTTGTCGCACTTTTTGCTTGAGATATATTTCGCTGGAAGCGAATGACATTCTTTGAAATCAGACATTAGATATTAAGGAACAGATGCCACCACACTCATCGGAGCAGGCAGCTGACCGACAAGCAGGATTGAACAGATCATTCAATCCTGCTTGAAGATTGAAGGCGATCGATTATAACCCCGAACAAGATCTTAGCGGCTCCGGTTGGTTTGTGACCTAAAACTTTTCGTAGTCAGGCAGTCTGCCGGGTATTGACAATAGCTGGTGGAAGGCAGAGCATTAACTCTTTGTGTTTGTCGCCAGATTGAGCCAACTTCTTTTGGAGCTGGGATCAGCGCCTCACTCGTTGCCAGCAAGCTCTCTCATGACTTCACTGTATCTTTTGCCAACTGCACCGCATACGATATCACAAAGCTGATAAATGCTGTTATCTACTATGGTGTAATAAGAAAATAGTCCTTCTCTTCTTTTGCCGACTATGCCTTGCTCGGAAAGGAGAGAAAGATGTTTGCTTACGTTGGCCTGGCTCATTCCGGTTGCCTGGCAAAGCTCCTGGACAGATTGTTCGCCCTTGAATAGACATTGCAGGAGTTGTAGCCGTGAAGCATCAGAAAGAGCTCTGAAACGGGAAGCGACAATCTCGAGAGCTGGTCTGGACAGCTGTTTAGTCTTGCCTTTCACCAGTGTCCTCCAGTGTCTGTTGTTGCTTCAAACTTTATTCTAAAGCTGTTCTTCTAGTATATCAACCATATAATTAATCAGTGATGTGGTTGTGGAGCCATTGACGTGACCAGTCTGACCGCTCACCGACAGGCTCGGACAAGCCAGGCAGACTATACAAAGCTTCTTTGGTATAAAAGATCTGTCACTGGGTAAGTGGTGCAGATGCGAATAAGGATTACTTACTGCTGTTTCACACTTTGCTTGAGCTGCTCACAGATGCTCCCTGCCTGGGGTAGCCAGGTATCATGGCAGCTTTTAACCAGCAGCTCGCAATACTCTACCTGCCTGTTCTCTACTTTAATATCCAGTAGGCATTAATCACTGTCTGCTGCAGCCTACCCCATCCAACTGGACCGGCGCTGCTGCCAATTTACGAGGATTGCTGCTCCAGCCCAGGCGAGTTAAAAGTGACATTCTGTAAGGTGTCAACCTGGTTGGTGGTTGTCTCATACTTCCTGGACCATCAATGAGCCGCTGCTCGACGAAAGCAAAAAGATGTGTCAAACATTGAGCGGCAACTGTCAGTAGCGACTCCCGACCAAACTCCTGACGATATTCTCGTGCTAGCATCTCAACCATTTCGACTGTCTTGGCATTTTCAGCAAAATGACGAGCGGCAGGGAATAATGTTCGGAAAGACAGGCAGCGCTTCTTGAGCCTATCTGTCAGAGAGCGGACACGAGGATCTGCATGATTCCTGACTGTTCTGTAGCCACGTAAAGTTGTCTCGGCCAGGCGCAACAGTGAAGGTCCTTGTCGCTCGTAGTCCTGTCTGAAGGCGTCCTTGAGGTACCAGCTGGTTTCGTCGCGGGTAAAATGTTCGTGCTTGAACCATATTTTGTCCTGCCCGTGCCATTCTATATACGGTACATCGTGAAGTATCCGTCCGTCCTTCTCGAGCTGTTCATAGAGGGCGGTACCTGGCACCGGTCCAAGTTCCATAAACTGGACAAAGTCTGAATTAATATCAATGACGTAATCGATATCCTCTTGCATAGTTTCTCTGGTGTGGTGGTCCATAAAAAGAATGCCAGAGGCGAGTACATGAATGCCATAGTCCCGCAGCTTCTGAATAGTAGCCTTGATATCTATGCCCTGGGTCTTTTGGAAGACAGTCTCTTTAGACTCAACACCAACCCAGACAAAGTCGATGCCTATTCTGGCCATGAACTCGACACCAACGGCGTTAATGGTCTCGGCTGACGAGAAGACGCCCATGTAGTACCGTTTCTTGTGCTTCTCCAGCTCTTCAGCAAACTCTTCGATACGCTGGCGGTCTTTGAGGAAGTTTTCGTCCATGACAAAAAATTCTTTACAGCCAAGCTTACCCTCTATCTCCTGGAGCGCCTGAAAAAGCTCCTTGCCTGAATTCAAATAACCGACATACTTTTTGCCGAAATGATGAGAAGTGGCACAAAAGGAGCAAGCATTAATGCAACCGAGCCCAGGCATAAGAACTGCGGCTGTACCAGGCAGCGGGATACCCATGACGCGCCGGTTGACTGTTGACCAGAGAGCCGGATGGCGGATCGGTTTCTTCTCGTCCTCACCCAGCAGCCGCCGGAACCAGGCAACCCCATCGCCAGTGCTCAAGTGATCGAAATCAATTAAGTTTTCTATGCCAGGTATGTTAACTCCGTGTCCGCCCAGTACCACTTTAGTGCCTGGTGAAACCTCCCTTATTATTTCAACCATTTTCTTTGCCTTGCTGTAATTGGCGTAAATAAAGGAGATGCCAATCACATCATAGCCTTTGCGCACTTCCTGCCTGAAACGATCCAGGGATGGAAAATCAAGCACGGCAGTCGGTGTTTCCAGATTCTCAGCAATAAGATAAAGCCCGAAGCTCGGATGGTTCATCCGCAAGGAAAAAAGGCCTTGTTCGCGCGTGACCTGGTTGTGAAAGAGCTCCATAACGTTGAGCTTTCGCCCATACTCGTCATCAACACCGAACGGTCCAAACACGGACGACAGGAGTACTTTCATTTACAACCTCAGCTCTCAGAATATGCACCGCCGGCGATGGCACACCGTCGCATGGCTAACATTATGTGAGTATAGCACTTTGTCAAGGTAGCCAAATGCATACAAGTGTTAATGTATTTGTTAGCATAGTAGAAGCCCTGATGTGTTTGCTGGCTGTCCTTGCGCTGCCGACCGGCAGAGCGACAATGTTGGACGTATTTGCTGGCGCGCAGCAATGTTCCGACTGGACTGTTTGTTTGACAGTGAATCACGTCAGTAACGTTAACCAATATTACAGCTGCTGCTTAAAATGTTGCCTTGCAAGTGAACATCAAGACAAGTATTTGAATTCCCGAACTGTTGTGCACCAAATGTGATACCAGTATGATTTTTCCGTTTTGCCGGACAGGTATTTTATGGATGGATTAGCCTGCTCTTGCATTTGTAAGCTTGTGGGCAATTGCGGTCGATATCCCCTAGGTGGGGGATGCCTTGTTATGCGAACACCAAGATAATTGAAAGTAGGGTCGGTGAGAGATGACGGGATCGAAAAGTCCGTCAGGGCGGATGACAGGGTGACTACGGGGGGACCCTTCCAGCAGGCGCAAGCCTTTTCAACAACAATCCTCAGCCACTACAGGCTGGGGATTGTTGTTGAAAAGTGACCATACAGGGATGATGCTTGTGTTGCTGCTGACAAATACTTAATGGGAGCGCAGAGCAGGTCGGTGTGAACAATATTGATTGATCTCACTTTCCTGGGACCGGTTTTGTATCTATTTGCTGAGAGTGGTAGCGATCAGGCTTGGTCGGCTCCTTTAATGTCAGGATTTTAATTAAAACAATGCTTATTTAAGGAGCATCACGATATCTGACCTTCTGAATGTAACAGCCTAGTCTCTTTCTTCCAGGCTCGGTAAAATTCTTGGCATTGAATTGCTGTGGCACGGGAGGCGTCTGTCCGATGGAGATGGAAGAATATGTGGAGCGGCTCAGAGAGCGCAAGAAGGTAGCTTACGGCACTGAAAAAGACAGAGATCAGCAGCACAGAAAAGGGCGATTGACCGCCCGTGAGCGCATTGGGTTGCTTTTCGATCCAGGTACTTTTGAGGAGATCGATACGCTTGCCTTGCCGCGCTATGATGTTTATGTCGGCGGCAAGAGCTCCCGTTATGGTGATGGGGTAGTTACAGGCTTTGGGCTGGTAGACGGCCGGCACGTTTTTGTGGCAGCACAAGATGCAGCTGTTATGGGCGGGTCTTTAGGCGAGATGCATGCCAACAAGATTGTCAAGGCTATGAAGATGGCCCTTTCATACGGCTGTCCGTTTGTAGCCATCAATGATTCAGGTGGAGCGCGCATCCAGGAGGGTGTAGATAGCCTGGCCGGATATGCCCGCTTGTTTGATGCTAACTGTGAGGCCTCGGGGGTCATACCGCAGCTGTCACTTATCATGGGACCGTGCGCAGGTGGTGCTGTCTACTCGCCAGCGCTGACAGATTTTATCTTTATGACTGAAGCCAGTTACATGTTTATCACCGGTCCTGACGTGGTGAGAGCTGTGATGCAGGAAGATGTCAGTCAGGAGCTGCTTGGCGGCGGGCTGGTTCACAGCACAGAAAGTGGTGTGAGCCACTTCATGTCGGCTGACGATAAGGAATGTCTGGCGCAAGCACGTGAGCTTCTCAGCTATCTGCCTTCCAACAATCAAAATGATCCGCCTTATCATCCGCCTGCTGACGATCCACTCAGACGCTGTCCCGAACTGGAAGAGATCGTGCCGATTGATCCATATAAACCTTACGATGTGCGCCGGGTCATCTCTGCCGTAGTTGATGATGGTCGCTTCTTCGAAGTGCACCAGCTTTTTGCCCAGAATATGGTCGTCGGTTTTGCCCGCCTTAACGGCTGGGTGGTCGGTATTGTGGCCAATCAGCCTAACGTGCTGGCAGGGACTATTGATATTAAAGCTTCAATTAAAGCTTCGCATTTCATACGTATTTGTGATGCGTACAATGTGCCGATTATTACTCTGCAGGACGTCCCGGGCTTTTTGCCAGGAACAGCCCAGGAGTATGCTGGTATTATCCGTAATGGCGCCCGGATGATTTATGCCTATAGTGAAGCTGTGGTGCCCAAGATTATGCTGGTCCTTCGTAAGAGCTACGGTGGCGCCTATTGTGTCATGAGCAGCAAAGGATTGCGTGGTGACCTGCTTTATGCCTGGCCTAACTCAGAGCTGGCTGTGATGGGGGCTGCTGGAGCGGTAAATATTCTCTATCGCAAGGAAGTTTCGTCTGCTGCCGACCCGGAGGCGAAACGCAAGGAGCTTGAGGAAGATTACGAGGAGCGTTTCAATAACCCGTATGTGGCAGCAGCTCGCGGCATGATTGATGACGTGATTGAACCGCGTGACACTCGCCGTGTCCTTGTGCGAGCACTAGAAGTCAGCTTGCTCAAAAGAGAGCGGCATGTTCCTAAAAAGCACGGCATTTCGCCAGTATAGTGGAGGCTCAGAATGTTAGGTGATGAGGCTAGCTAGAGCCGCGGTTGCCGGTCTCAACGGCAAGGCAGCTGTGCTGGCACGTCGGCGGAGAATCTCACGAGGCTGTGCAAATAAAGCCATGGAGGGCTTTGAAAATGTTTAAAAAGGTACTGGTGGCAAATCGAGGCGAGATAGCGGTACGCATCATTCGTACCTGCCGCGATATGGGCATTCGCACGGTGGCTCTTTATGACCGCTCTGACCGAGATTCGCTGCATGTCAGGTTGGCAGATGAGTGTGTGCAAGTTGCCTCCCGGCTAGGTTATCTGGATTCGATGCGGATTATCCAGATTGCACGTGAAGTTGGGGCTGAGGCCATCCACCCTGGCTACGGCTTTCTTTCAGAAAGATCTGATTTTGTCATAGCTTGTGAAGAAAATGATATTGCATTCGTCGGACCGCCCAGCTCTGTGATCAGGAGCACTCAGGATAAGACAGAGCTGCTGGTGCGCGTCGAGCAGGAAGGTATTCAAGTTCCGCCTCATTCTGCTACATCTTTTGGACCTAACGATCTGCCTCTAGTATTTGCTGCAGCTGAAAGTATAGGTTATCCGCTGGTCGTAAAGTCGTGCGTTGGTGGGCGTGGGCATTCTGCTCGTCTGGTTGGCGATGCCGGACATCTGGAAGCAGCAACTGCCCAGGTTGCCACTGAGGCTTGCCTTCTTTTTGGAGACAGACGAATCTACCTTGAAGCGGCAGTCATACCTGCTCGCCTTGTTGAGGTGCAGATTCTTGGCGATAAGTACGGCAGCCTCATTCATTTGGGTACTCGTGATGGAAGTTTACAGCGCCGTGGTGTCAAGGTTATCGCTGAAGCGCCTGCTCCATTTCTGAGTGTTGAGCAAGAGGAGGACATTTGTGCCGATGCTCTAAAAATAGGCAAGCTGCTTAATTACTGCAATGCAGGAACTGTCGAGTTTCTTGTCGATGGCAAGGGGCGGCATTTCTTCACTGAAATAAAGGCGCGTATTCAGGTGGAGCACCCGACAACTGAGCTTGTTACCAATCAGGACATAGTTAGGCGGCAGCTTGAGGTTGCATCTGGCGAGAAATTGCCGCTTTTACAGAAAGATGTACGCATCGTAGGTTCAGCGCTATTGTGCCGCATTAACGCTGAAGATCCTTTGCATGATTACATGCCGAGTCCTGGACGACTGCGCAACTTTCGCATGCCGGGCGGACCAAATGTGCGTGTAGACGCATACGGTTATGCTGGATGCCAAGTGCCTGTTCATTACGAACCTTTGTTGGCTAAAATAACTGTCTGGGGTAGCGATCGCCAGGAGTGCTTGCGCCGGATGCACAGAGCTCTCACCGACACAGCTATTAAGGGTGTCAGGACAAACATTGTCCTTCATAAATCTATCCTGGATAGTGAAGAGTTTTCTTTCGGCAAGCTTGGACAGGAGCGTCTTGAGACACAATCTTTTGTGCCTAACCTGTCCGGTGCCGATCTGCGTGAGATTGCTGTAGCAGCAGCGGTAGGCTATGTCTTGCGGAACAAGAGTTTGCGATCGGTAACTCCCGAGCGTCTGCGTGAAGGTTGGCGTCAATCTGCAAGGAGTTTCTAATGAAGCTGGCAAACTGGATTGAAAGCGACAGTACAGGAAATAGTGGCTTGCGCCTCCGGGGTGAGTCAGCTTGAACGTGAGTTTGGACAATAAGATTTATCGTAGTTGAGGAATTGCAATGAGTAAGTTGAGTGTAAGCATCGACGGACAGAGTTTTGAAGTAGATCTTCCTCTTCTCGATCCATCCAAACTGGAGTTTGAAGTTACAGTTGACGGGCAGCCTATGAAAGTAGGCGTTTCCGGACTTGGAAGTTATGAGGATTTTGAGTGGATAACAGTGGACGGGCATCCTTGTGAAATTGAGATAGACAGGGATTTGCATTGGATTCGCTCAGGACCAACTCTGCATTCGTTGGAAGTGCGCGATATGAATGCTAGAGTGTCCCGCCCCGTCAGTGGTGATGGTCGCGTAAAAGCGCCTATTCCAGGGCTCATCACTACTGTTTATGTCAAGGAAGGTGACAGTGTGGAAGTGGGTCAGCCGCTTCTGGTGCTAGAAGCTATGAAGATGGAGAATACGATTGCTGCACCCCGCTCTGGCTCTATCTCATGCTTGAATCATTCTCCAGGGCAGACAGTGACATTAGGTGAGCTTCTCGCTGAGATCGTCTGAGACGACGAGCCACAGTGCAGTGCCGGATTATCTGAAGTCGGCTATTTCTTAAGTTATCCCCAAATAGAAGCTGCGAATATACTTGGAAAGATCGGCAATTGCAATGCGGTCTTGTTTCATCGTGTCGCGATCGCGAATTGTCACGGTTTCACCCGGCTGTTCGATGGTTTGAAAGTCTACAGTCACGCAGATTGGCGTGCCGACTTCATCGTGGCGGCACATCAGGCAAATCAAGATTTTTCTGAGACTGTTGAGCCAGCAATGTATGTCTCAACAATCAACTACTGTCCAAATAATCAACCTTAAGGACTGGCTACGGCAGCACCGGTTGTATCGTTTTTAGGGGTTTGTTTCCACGGCTCGGTACCAGGAAGCGCCCAAGCCAAGCTGGCATGGCCCACAGATCTCCTTTCAGTTCTTGCTTCACCTGGCGATTGTAATAATAATCGGCTCGATCAAATAGATCTCGCGTGCAGCTTTCCTTACCGATTAACCAGCAAGCTCTCATGAGAAGTCCTGCTTTACTGTCGCTCAGGTGCATTTTGCGTGGGCAGGCACTCTTGAAATAAATTGTCATTGTACCGACCCGAAAAGAGCTGCTCGCGCCTGTAGTTGTTATGCACAGCCTAACTCTGCTTGATTAGGGGCGGGTTGAACGGAATATCTCTGCCCGGTAAGAAAAGAAAAATATGGCGCCAAAAGGTGTCCACCCCTTAGATTGGTTGTTATCAACGCAACAATCCGAGAGGAGGA
>CAILLX010000009.1 GCA_903835185.1 uncultured bacterium
ATGCGTGCCACCACTGGTACCATCAAAGCAGCAGCGTGATATACTACCGACATGAAATCCGAAAGGCACTCCCCATGACCGGATCAACTAATTTCAACTACAACTGAGACATCCTCCAACAACTAACTGGAGTTGTGAAGCTACATAGTTGTTAAACTATAGTGCTGAATTGGAGGGTTTTTGGGTGTTCTAGACAGACAGTTATTTCTTCAACTCGCATGTAAGAATCCATTAATATGAATGTTGCAGGATTTAGCGCGGCTTGCGCGAACGCTCATGTCTGGCTGATTCTGTGATGGACGGAAACTATGCTTTGGCAACTCCCTGGCAGGACAGAAGCCACCGGAGCCACTGTAACAACCGCGCATTAACACACTCAATTTACAATGGTTTCTTGACCAAATAAATTGAGGCTGGAAACTGTAGCCGGACGCGATTATCAAGCAAGTACTGTCCAAGCAATTCCCGAAGTTGTTGTTGCCCTGCCATGGCTAACGTTGTTGAATACCAGCAATCAAGTGCAAAGACAAATGCCTCATGAGCAATTTCCAGGCTCTCAAAATAATAATCAAAGCTCTCTTCCACCTGCAAAGCGATTCTTTGACTGTCTTTCCCGAATACTCGTTCTATCGGCTTCTCATAACAAGCACTTGGATCAATTGCCAGGATGTCCGGCACGAAGTTACTCATTATCCTGTCGTAGTCCGCATCAGACCGAAGCCCAACCACAATCACTGCACCGCCTGGCTTCAATACGCGATATGCTTTCCTTACCGCCACCATAGGATCACTAATCATCTGCAAAACCCACGGAAAAAGCACGACGTCAAAGCTCTCGTCACTCAGGTTCAACTGCTGCGCGTCCATTATCAAGAACTCTATGTCCTTTTCATTGCCATTTTTGAGCCTCTCTTTTGCAATCTGTATGAATCTTTCATTGATGTCAACGCCTGTAATCGAGTTGCAGTAAGTAGCCAGTCCGAAAGTCATTCTGCCGTCACCGCAGCCTATTTCAAGAACCCTGCCTCCTTTTAGCGGACACATCTCTTGCACTACATGCAAATCCCTATCATCCCAGTTATGATGCCACAATTGCCAATAATACACATAGCCCTTCTCGGGCGCTCTAACTTCACCAACGCCGGTCGTTTTTTGAAAGGCTGATGATTTAGATTTCAACTTTCCTAAGCTATTACTAGACCGATCTGAACTGGTATAACCGCTTCTATAAACTGGAATGTAGAATATTTATGCTTTCCATCAACCAGTCGGCAGCTTATGTCAGCAGAAATGACTTTCACTCTTTAATCTTTTAAATGTATCCCAGATTTTGCTGAGCTGAGCTGGGCGGCAGGATGTGCAAGCGACGCGCCGGTTCGTCACCGACGCTGCGGCTGGTCAAATTGAAACGCTCAACAAGCTGGTGTTGTAAGCGCCTGATATAAGCACGGCGCGGCGCCAGCTCAAGCGGCTCGAGACGATCCATAACTTTGACAATAGCCTGCCTGGCTTCTTCCAGCGCCACTTCAGTTTCATCAGAAATATCCGACTCCCATTCAACTGAAGAGCCCGCCGGCTCAGCATCAAGATGCAACGCCTCACGCAGTGATTTTTGAATCTGCGGCACATTGTTGCTCTTCACTACATAGACAGGAATCTGGCGCGCTTCAGCAAGAGAGAAGATCTTGGCTCCTGAGCGGGCATAGCTGCGCAAAGCCAGGATGGCATCAGCATCATCAATTGTTTTCACCACAGTGACAGGAAGCTGCAAAGTCTTTATGACTCGCTCCAACTGTCCTTTGCTTACAGCATAAGGGTAGATCTTCAGAAAAGTCTCCTGTTGATTAGCCCAATCAGTAGCAAATGGTGCCAGACCGTTAGCGCTGACGGCAGCTGTAGCAACAGGAACTTCTTTTTGCAAAACTGAGAATTCACCAGTTGATTCGTCGCGACGGCGAATTTCTGGGTGAATTTTCCAGCCACGTAAAAGCTGATCTACAGCCTCGCCAACCTCACGGTGCACCGCCAGGGTCCACCGGTCGAGTATCTCTACACAGATGTCGAAAGTTGGCTCTGATGCTCTTTCTAGCACTGTTTTTTGCGTGCCGCGCCGCCTGGCCTCCTCATCGCCTAAAGTCACAGTCTGGATGCCACCAACAAGATCGACCAGGGTGGGGTTCTTTAGCAGATTTTCGAGAGCGTTGCCATGAGCGGTGCCAATTAAAGTGACACCCCGCTCAGCTATGGTCCGTGCCGCTGCTGCTTCTTCTTCAGTGCCTATTTCATCGATGATAATTGCTTCCGGAGTGTGGTTCTCTACAGCTTCAATCATGACAGCATGCTGCTGGTTTGGGTGCGAGACCTGCATGCGGCGCGCATGCCCGATTGCCGGGTGCGGCACATCGCCGTCACCAGCAATTTCATTTGAAGTATCGATGACAATAACCCGCTTGTTCAACTCGTCAGCAAGCACACGCGCCACTTCGCGCAGCTTGGTTGTCTTGCCCACACCAGGCGGTCCGAGAAACAGGATCGATTTGCCTGCTTCAACAAGATCTCTTATGACGTTAATAGTGCCGGTGACAGCACGCCCGACCCGGCAGGTCAAACCAATAATCTTGCCGGCACGATTGCGGATACAAGAGATTCTGTGCAGCGTGCGCTCTATGCCAGCACGATTGTCGCCGGAGAATTGGCCTATCCGGCTGATTACGTAGTTGATGTCCTCCTCGGTCACCAGCTCATCCGAAAGCGAGATAGTGTTGCGTTCGTGATAGCGCGCCTCCGGGCGACGTCCCAAATCCAGAACTACTTCAATAAGTCCGGTTGTGTCCTTTTCGAGAATAGTTTGAATTTGCTCTGGAAGGATAGATACGAAGGAAGCAAGATCATCTGGTGGTGGGATGAATTCCATGCGTGTTCTCCAAATAACTACTAGTCATCAACTACGACTCGTAAGCTCTGGAGCCCCGCACACTCCAGAATCTCCGCAGGAACGCGCTGCCCGGCAACGAGCAAAGGAGTCCCTGGCGGACACGGTGCAATGGTCGCTTGCGAGATGCGACCTACTGAATCATTTACAGGCACCACTGTCGCCGGCATCATAAACGCCTGCCGGGGCGACAGTATTTGCACAATCTCAGATGGGCGCGGCGCCGGAGGCGGCATTCCAACAAAAGCGCTGACACCAGCCGGTTCTGCCATAACATCTGCTCCAAAATCAGACAACGCTGCAGTGAGGAGCTGCACATCAGCGGCTGTGGTGCCCAAGCCCAACATAAAGAGAACACCATTGCCAAGTATTGTCTCAGCAAAGATGCCCCGTTCGGCAAGGAAGCCGTAAAGCTGCTCTGGTTGCCTGCCTGGACAACCAAGCAAGATGTGAGAAGGATCTGACCCTGCCGGGGGTGCATAACAAGTGTACTCCGGCAGATTGGACACGGCTTCTCTCAACTGCCGGCAGAGGCAATCCAGCCGGCCGATCGACTCTTGAGCCTGCTGAAGTTCTACTTGCTGTAAAGCCTGCTCAATCGATGCCATAAGCAGATAACTTGGGCTGGAACTTTGCAAAAGCTGCATAGTTGAACGCAAAGCATCCGGTACAAGCAGCGAATTTCTTCTTATATGCAAAAGTCCGGTCTGAGTCAGAGCCGGCAAAGTCTTGTGCAGCGAATGTACTGTAACGTCAGCCAAACCGACAGCCGATACCGGCATTGTTGTTTTCGGCACAAAATGTGCGCCATGCGCTTCATCAACCACAAGCGGGATGCCGTAGTCTCTGCAAAGTCCAGCGATTGCCTGTATATCGCTTATTGCTCCTGCATATGTCGGGCTGACAATAATGAGCCCTGCAGTTTCAGAACCGAGACGCTCAAGCAGCCGTTCTACAGATGTTGCCGCCACCGAACCCCACAACCCCCACTCGTCGTCCCAGACCGGCTCGTACCAGAGTGGGAAGAGCCCGCTTAAGACAAGACCATGAATAATAGAGCGGTGAGCATTGCGCGGTACAAGAACTGTGGTTCCGTGCGCAGCTAGAGCCAGCATGGTAGCTTCCAGAGCAGCAGAAGCACCGTTGACTGAGATAATGCTTTCAGCAGCTCCCCAGATGCCGGCAGCACGTGCTTCCAGATCACGCAGAACGCCTGTCGGGCAGGAAAGATCGTCAAGTCCGGGCAGCTCTGTCAGATCAGCTTGCCGGGGATGAGCATCAAAAAAGCTGGCAAAATCAGCTGGGCTTCTACCTTTGTGTCCAGGCGTATGGAAAGAAGCTGACTCGGCACCGGCATGAAGAGCTATGGCGTCCGCCAGTGTGCTGAAGCGCCTGTTTGTGGTGACTTTCCTACCAGACCCTTCTGCGGGTCCTGAAGATGGAAGGAGCGTTGCGCGATCGGTCAACTACTAATAACAGCTCTGCGCTGTTTTTGGGGTCCCTGTCGCCATCACCAGTTCGCATCGCTAGTGAAATGGAGGATTTTATCCTACCTCCGAAAGTATAACACGCTCTCATCAGATGAAAAGCCCCACCAGAACTGCGGTTTCGAGTATATACAAAAGTAGGTCTATCGGATTTGCGCTTGGCGGCGAGACGGACACACGTTCTTGTTCACCATTACGAGCTGAAACGACGTTCTCGAGCGAACAGATAACTTCGCCGCCGGCAGACGCTGCTAATTACGCTAGCTTTCATCGACTAAAATTTGCTTACTTGACATCACGGTTTCGTCAGCGATTCCGCCACCTTTGCCCGCCGGTGACCTCAGACAGCTGCCAGAGATAGTTGTGGCACAAGGCGCACAGAACTTGACTAAGGCAGTGGTGAACAGTTAGAAAATAGTATTACCTATTTAGCATTTATTCGAGAACAGCACTCAAGAACTTTTATTCGCTTTTTCCTTGATCCTCAATTTTGCACGATATCTGTGCAGCAGGTTAGTTTAGCCAGCTGTCTTTTCAGCAAGCACTAACCCAGAGAAAGAACTGGAGGAAACAGATGATGAAGAACATAGGCGTTATCACATCCGGTGGCGATTGCGGAGGTCTCAATGCCGTCATCAAGGGCGCAGCGCTCACAGCCTCAAAAATGGGGATGACCGCCTGGGTTGTGCCAAACGGCTACGCAGGGCTGTACAACCTGGTCGATTTGCCATCCCTGACTGAACTGACACGAGAGCGCATCGAGAAGATTGATGCTTTCCTGGCAGGCAGCGAGGCGGGCAACTCACGAGTCAAAGTCTCGACCATCAAAGACGAGAAGAAGTACGACCGCATCAAGGAAGGGCTCAAGAAGTTCGGTCTGGATGGGCTGGTCATCGCCGGCGGCGACGACACAGGCTCGGTGGTTGCCGACCTGTCCGCCCAGGGCATCGCCTGCGTGCATGTGCCCAAGACGATGGACCTGGATCTGATGCCGTACAGCGTCGGCGGCGACTCCACTGTCAATCGAATTGCTGAATCTCTTCGCGACCTGCGCACTACCGGACGCACACACAACCGGGTCATCGTCGTGGAAGTGTTCGGACGCAACGCTGGACACTCAGCTTTCAATGGTGGCGTGGCCGGTGACGCAGACATCATCCTTATCCCTGAAGTCCCGGTCGACTTCGACATCCTCTACACGCATGTCAAAGAGCTGCTGGTAAAGCGCATCAAAGGCAGCGATGTCTATGCCGGCACAGTGACCGTGGTCGTTGCCGAAGGGCTCAAAGATGCCTCAGGCAACGAGCTCGTGGACATGAGCACGCCGCCAGACTCTTTCGGGCACCGCAAGCTCATGGGGGCAGGCAAATACGTGGTCCAGCAGATCGAGAAGAGGATCAAGGCTGATCCAGACATCAAGGCTTTCATGAAAGAGACCGGGCAGTTCGTTGAAGGCGTCTACGAAATCCCGGAGGTCCGCGAAATACGCCCCGGTCACCTGGTGCGCTGCGGCTTTTCTTCGGCAGTCGATGTCAACTTCGGTCTGGCTGTAGGCGCGGCCGCTGTAAGACTTCTGTCTCAGGGGATCACAGCTGTCACTGTGGTGTCTTTCCGCGAAGGCAAGATTTCCTACATGCCGGTTGCTGAAGCAATTGCTCAACGTCATGTCAACCTGGCAGATGTGGCGATGATCGAGGACCTCGGCATCTCCTTCGGGCGCAAAGCGATGGAGAGCACAGTACAGGTCGAACAGTTCTCAGGGGTACCGACTCGGGTCTACTGATAGTCGGAAGTCCTGAACCCACCGTATGGTCGCTAGCCATGCGCTCATACGGCGGGTAGTGCGTTCATTCAGTAGCTACAGCAGGGAGGGCATCAGTTAATGGTGCCCTCCCTGTCTTGTGGCGGCTATTACGGTACAGAGTTGCACAGGCTATTTTTCTTTCTGATTGAACAGTTGGCACACTCTCAACACGATGATCCCGCCATTCACCTGGCACCATACCCCAGCCAGCAGCAGCTCTACTCAACCGCCCTGTATTTTTTTGGCCAGCCACTACACCTTGCCAGAGGTACAACCCAGGCACAATTAAGAGCACACGTCGCATCTGCTGGCGTGCAAACTCTGGCACCCACAAAACCAGTCATGGCTCTAGCCCCAATACCATACAGTTAAGGCGTAGTGGCGCGTCGGGCGGCTCGCGAGCCGCCCCTGAGGGATTTGAGACATATAAAATTCGCAAACGCTATCAGGCTGTGCTCGGAGAGAAATAGTTTGTCCATACCCGGGCTCTGTCAGTTTCAACAGATGAAGAATTTCTTCTAACAAAGCTGCGTACTTACCACACTGACACCATTAGTGTCTGGCACTATCATGCTTACTTATCACCTAAGCCTGGCATGGTTATTATGTTCACACAGCTTGAGAAAAGCAGAATAGACCTGAAAACCCTGGGCAGTGTTGTCGACGGTTGCGGCGATATCTTTGCTGATATCCGTGCTAGTAGTCCAATGGCTGTGGCGAGGGACATAACGCAACCTGCGATGGCAGGGGCAACAGCACGTTATGCGCATCTTGCATTGACAGGACAACTGTATGTCGATAAAGGCTCGATGGCTCGCGTGATTGCCGGATCAAACAGCCCAGTAGTAAAACGAAACCGTTGCACGAAGTACACCCTTGAGTTGAGTGCTCACGCGCGGGAAGATGGGCTAGTCTCAGTTCATTAGGTTGGCTGAAAGTGGTTTTGTCTTTGAGCCAACCAGCGGTCCGGAAGGAAGTCGTCAATTTGAG
>CAILLX010000010.1 GCA_903835185.1 uncultured bacterium
AGTATGAACGTAACAATCTTTGAGGAAGCTCTGCATGTGGTATCACAAATTACACCTAACTAGTAAGATTCTAAATGAGGCAACAGGGTTGTAATGGTTTGAATTTCAATTGAGGCAAGGCGAATATGCACCTCCTGTTAATCGTAACCAATGGATAAATGTGAACGCAGTAAATACCAGAGCCCAATGACGCTTTATGCTTGCGTATCATTTGCCATTGCCTGAACATTCTTTCGCTCGCTCTTGCCTGAAATGCCAATCAAGTAATGCCGAAAGCCCTGTCTCTGGGCTTCTCGATTAAATACATCGTCGAACTTTGAACACCAGGGCTCAAAGAACTTGGGCATGTTTGCTGGTATATTGTCTTGCATGATACTGCCGGCGGTGCATGAGGTAATGACCGCACAGTATGATCTTTTTAGTCCGTTTTGGCCTTAGAAGGTGTTAATGTCCCACTAATCTGTACCACTGGCTAAAAAAACCGGTCTGAAGGGCTGACAGGTACCCGCCCGGCTGTTGAGACCCTGGCATAAATTGCAGCTCTGATCGTCTTGTTCACACGCATTTCGACTTTAGCTCTTTATCTCCGCCGAACAGCTCGACTAGCTGTCAGCCTCGTTCTTTAGTTCGGGAATGGTCACAAAGATACGATTAGAGTCGACCGGACAGGGTCTGAAGCCGCGCTTTTCGTAAAAGGCTTTGGCGGTGTCATCCTTCGCATCTACCATGCTCTAAGTCCAGCAATTTCCGATGCTGCCAGAGCCCTCTGGAGGGCATCCAGAAGAAGGCTATTCCTCAGTCCTTTGCCGGACCATTCTTTATGAACCGCGAGCCTTGCCAGAATCATGATTGGTATTGGGTATTTTCCCAACCCTTTCCGCACATGCTCGGGAGAGTCATTCCAATCGATACCGCCGAAGACAATTGTGTAGTAAGCAACGACCGGGCTATCAGCCAGAACAACGTATGTTCTGGCGCCTTCTCGTTTTTGCGTCTGGCGTGCATAACGCTTTAGGTATATGCGCTTTTTTAATTATACTGTAGTTTAGTTAACACCAAAAACCCTCAAAATCAGGCAGACTAGATGAGCGTTTCCAAAGATTGCGCGGCAGGGATTTAGTAAACAAACACCAGGTGCCCTGAACTGATCAGATACCGCCTTCTTTGCGGAGTTTGACCATTGGCTAGGACAAGGATATAATTGTCCTATGATACCAGCATTTGATAAGTCCGGCTATTTGCCACCGGGCAAACCTTGCGAATCTACATGGGAGGAATTCACTGCTCGATTTGGAACGACCGATCATAGGCGCAGACTTCTTAACGGTCTATATCTAGCCCTGTCTGCTCTCAAAGCTGCTGGCTGTCGAGTTGTTTACGTGGATGGCAGTTTCGTGACAAGCAAACTGGAACCTGCCGATTGGGATGCATGCTGGGATATAGACGCGGTGGACTTTGACGTACTTGACTCCCTCATAGTTGACGAAGAGTTCACGCATGTTGAACGGAAGAGGAAGTACCTCGGTGATTTGTTTTTGCAGGCGCCGCGCCTGCCGGGCAGAAACTTTGTAAGCTTCTTCCAGAAAGATAGGGATGGCAACAAGAAGGGAATCGTGTTAATCAAACTGGATACTGTGCCATGATCAAGAATGAACATCAATACAAAATCACCAAGAAACTGGCTGTGGAGCTTGAAGAAGCATTGAGGGCTCTATCGACCAATAGTGAATTTCAGTCTCTCCATCCACGAGCTCGTCAAGTGCATATTAGTTCACTCAGAGCACAATTGGCTCAACATCAGGCTGAGCTGCATGAATATGAGGTGCTAAGGACTGGTCACTTTAGTTTCGATCAGCCACCGTCTTTGGAACAGATTCCAAGCTGGCTCATTAAGGCGCGCATAGCACGAGGGTTGCGGCAGGAAGATTTAGCGAGATTGCTCAACATCAAGAAGCAACAGGTGCAGCATTATGAGGCTACTGATTACGCCGGAGCAAGTCTGACCAGAATTCGCCAAGTCGCTGATCTGTTGAGACACCAGGAAGCTGGTCGGGATGCCACTGCTAGATAATGACGCTAAGTGACCAGGACATACCGACGGTCAATAGCTTAGCTGGGATTTTGACCGAAAAAATGTCGGCACCCAAACATGCTGCGACTAAGGCGCGAGAGCTTGGCCACAATGATGGCGTCGCCGTCTTGCAGATCCTCCAGAACCACAGCAATTTGACGCTGCCTCCAGGGTGCTGGTAATCACTGACTTCGTGGAGCTCGTCTGACTGTGGGCCCCGCCAGCATCGAAGTTGCCTGTTGTCGACATGGTTAAACCGACGATGAGCAAAAGAAAGCTGCTTTTGGGGAAATACGCCATGATTACTTCAACCTGCGAGCAAGTTTTAATTGTGAGTGAGCACCGGAACATTCTTTCGCTCGCTCTTGCCTAAAATGCCAATCAAATAATGTCGAAAGCCCTGTCTCTCGGCTTCTCGATTAAATACATCGTCGAACTTTGAATACCAGGGCTCAAAGAACTTTGGCATGTTTGCTGGTATCATGTCTTGCATGATACTGCCGGCGGTGCATGAGGTAATAACCGCACAGTATGATCTTTTTAGTCCGTTTTGGCCTTAGAAGGTGTTAATGTCCCACTATTGTGCGACTTTCACTGCCAGGACAATAGTCAAACTCTGGCTGCGGCTAACCAACACCAGGGTGATAGCCAGACTCAAGCTGCAGCTAAGCTGCCTGGCGGCTAGTATTTCAGTGCATAATCAGCTGACAACAGGAACTGCTTAGGTTCGTCCTCTTCGGTTGGCGGCATATTAACGTTTCTTCCCAGAAAGCAGTTGTCTGTGCTGTCGTCGTTGAGCGAGCTGATCTCTCCTGCCAGAACTGTTCGATCGCCTGGATGTCCTGAGAACTGGTGACACAGCCTGGGTATCAGCTCGACACTTTCTCCCGGTTGCAGGCTTAGAGTTTCACCTGGTTTAAATGTCTTTTCAAAACCGTCAACCTTCACCCGCACCTGATCTGAAGTCATTGTCTGTTCGTCTTTTGCCACCCATGCCAGCTGGACATTTAGCCTTCCACCGCTGCGATTGAGCAGGTCTTCAGTTTTCATCCAGTGAAAATGGAAAGGTGTCATCTGTCCTGAGCGGACAATCATGAACTTTTCTGCATAAGTTTTTGTTGTCACTGAACTGTTGTTGTGCAGATGCCCGTTGCGCGCTACGAAGAGGACCAGACCAAATTTATCGAACTCATTGGTGCCAAAGTCAGTGACAATCCAGCCCAATCCATGGCGGCGGATTTCGTCAGCTTCAGAACCAACTTGAGCCCAGTCGTTAGGACTCCAGAACGCCCAACCGGGCAGGTTGCACTTGTATTCGCAAAAGTGCTCGCGTGCTTCAGCGATGATACGGTTTATCTGGCTCCTTTTCATTGCTCCTCCTGGAGTGCTTTCTATTTCCCTTTTTTGAGTTTGGAGAGTCCATCGAGGGCCGGTTGCAAATGTGGGTTGATTTCGAGTGCCTTCTTGAACTGTGTCTCAGCAGCTGCTGTTTGCCCTTTGCTACTCAGGTATTCGCCATAGGTAACACGGGATGTTAGGTCATTTGGAGCAAGTTTGAGAGCTTCCTTAAATTCATCATCAGCACCCTTGCTATCGCCTGACTTGTTGAGTGCTTCTGCCAGACGGCGGTGTGCTACGGCAAACTGTGGAAAGGACTTGATGGCTTTGCGTTGTTCAGCAATTGCTTCTTTGAAATCACCTTTCTTGAGCAGCGCGAATCCCAGCCCGCTATGGGCATTGGGATGATTAGGGATGAGTTTGAGAGCTTTCTTGAATGAGTCGATTGCCGGATCGAAACTGCCGCTTTCGGCTTGAATGTTGCCCATATTGATATAGGCTTCCGGCAGATTCTTATTAAGCTTCAATGCTTGCTGTTCTTCAGCCAGCGCCTCTTTTGTCAGTCCTTTTTGCTGGAGCACGACTCCCAGGTTGGAATGCGGTGCTGGATCATCAGGAGCCAGTTCACAGGCTTTCTTATAAACAGCAAGTGCTTCATCAATACGACCTAAAGTTGTGAGCATCATTCCGAGGTCGAGATGTGCACGAACGCTTGTTGGCTTGAGCGCTACAGCTTGCTTAAACTCTGCCACAGCATCCTCTGGTTTATTCTGGTTGGAATAGACTTGCCCGAGGACGACGTGTGGGAGAAAGTACTTAGGATCAAGCCGGACGGAGGTTTTTTCCTCCAGAATAGCTGTGTCGTAGTCGTCATTAGCAGCTAAAGCTTGGCCCAGACGCTCATGTGCCTTTGCATTGTCAGGATCGACACGTATTGCTTCGCGAAATGCTGCAATAGCTTGAGTGATCTTGGTATGTTGAAGAAAGTTGTCGCCCTGCTTGATCTGGTCATCTGCACCTGGTGAGGACCAGGCTGGCAGAGATGAAAGTGCTGCCAGAAGAACAGAGGTTGTCAAAGTATTGAAAGGTTTCACAGCTATTAATTCCTCCTGCCAATCAGGTCAGTATTATAGCTGTCGACGACACTGCTGAACTTAATATGGTTGTAGGTAGTCATCGTTTGTATGACTCTACATTTTCTGTAATAAACCACTTGATGACGGGTTCTCTTGCTACACTGAAGCTCACTAATATATATCAATGAATACAATGCGAATATACGTAAAGCCCTGGCAAACATTCGTTAATGTGTTTTTCACTTCTGCAGCAGCTATGAGCTTGTTGACTCAGTCAGTTCAGGCAGATGCAGAAGCCTGGAGCAAGCTAATAGACTCCGGAGAGGCAGCGTTTGCCCAGCACAAGTTCAAAGAAGCTGAAGAGAGCTTCAATGCAGCGCTCACAGAGGCAAAGAGCTTCGGACCAGATGATGCACGCTGGGGACAAACCTTAAATGACCTGGCTCTAGCATATGATGGACAAGGTCGAGCCGATGAAGCCGAAAAACTTCTTCTCCAGTCCCTGGCAATCAAAGAGAAAGCATCTGGTGCCGAGAGCCCGGAGCTGGTCTCTACGTTAAATAGTCTGGCTCAAGTGTATCGCCGCCAGCACAAATTTGCCCGCGCTGAGTCTGTGTATCAGCGCGTAGTGACAATTGAAGAGAAAGCACACGGGGTTGATCACCCATCTGTTGCTGTGGCGTTAAACAACCTGTCTCTGGTATATCGGGAGCAGGATAAGTTTGCTGAAGCTGATCCGTTGCTCAAGCGCTCTTTGACAATTGTGGAGAAAGTTTATGGTCCCGAGCATACGGCTGTTGCCACTGTGCTGGACAATATTGCTGTAGTTTACCGGGCTGAAAACAATTACTCTGCAGCAGAAGAGGCATACAAGCGAGCACTGTCCATTAGAGAAAAGAGCCTGGGTGGCGAATCAACTGAGGTAGCCATCAGTCTTAACAACCTGTCCCGACTTTTGCGCGAGGAGCAGAAGTTTCACGACGCCAGGCTGCTACTCGTTAAGGTGCTTGCCATTGTTGAAAAATCACCACAACCGGAACAGCAACAACTGTTAGCAGCTATAGATAATCTTGCTATGGTGGAGAGAGAGCTGGGCGATTATGCTGCAGCCGAGCCCCTTTACAGGCGAGTGCTCGCAATCAGGGAGACTACTGCAACAGAGCGGCCTAAAGAGCTGGCGGTAACCTTAAACAATCTTGGACTTGTTCTGGTTGCTCAGCACAAGTTTGCTGAGTCAGCTACCTGTTTTAGCAGGGCGCTCGATCTACTCGAGAAAGCTTTTGGACAGGACAGTCCGGAAGTGGCCGATTGTCTGGATAATCTCGTTGAACTGAATAGGCAAGAAGGCAAATTCGGTGATGCCGAGACACTTCTCACTCGAGTACTGACAATTAGAGAAAAGTCTCTAGGACGCAACGATCCTGCAGTGGCCTCCACAGTAACCGACCTTGCTCTCCTTTACAGAGAGGAAGGTCGTGCTTCTGATGCTGAGTCATCTTTTAAACGGGCTGTCGACATCAGGGAGAAGAACCCGGATAAGCTGGCTCTGGCAAACAGCCTGAATAATCTGGCACGGATTTTGCGCGATCAGGCTAAATATGATCAGTGCGAGGAGTTATACAAACGTGTTCTGGATATAAGGCTGAACGTATTAGGTCCAGATGATCCTGAAGTTGCGGCTGTCTTGCGCAACTATTCCTTTTTGCTGCGCAAGATGAACCGTGCCGCAGAAGCTCAGAAGCTCGATGCTCGTGCCCGTGTCATTGAAGAGAAAGCCGACGTGGCTGATGAAAAACAAGGATCCTAAGTGCACATCAGTCTTCATTTAACACCAGGCAGTCTGCCCAGATCAGCCCTGGCATTAGTGGTGCCACTTTGCGCATGCTTGCTTGCGAAAGATCCAGGACACGGGTTTTGACAAACGGTCCTCTGTCATTGACTTTAACAACACAGGATCGTCCTGTCTTCGGATTTTCAACAAGCACTTTAGTAAAGAACGGTAGGTGACGATGGGCTGCAGTCAGCTTTTGCAGGTCAAAAATCTCGCCGGAGGCTGTTTTGCGGCCATTGAAAATTCCGCCGTACCATGAGACATTGCCACTGAAAGTGGCACCATGGACACCTTCCTCCTTATTTGACTCCTGTGCTGCAAGCATAAGAGTTGCATCCTTGGCGCCAGCCTTCTGTGCTGTCTGGACCGGCGGGCTGCTTTCTTGACTGGAAATTGATCTGACGGCAGCAGCGCAGGGAAGATTTATCAGCCCAGTCGCTGTGGCAGCAATTACAGAACCACACAGTATGTTGCCAAACCAGTTGCAAGCCATAATAAACACTCCGGCAATCAAATTCTCATGACATTGTCTGGAATACGAAATGGTCAGTTGTACTCCAGAGACATTTTAGACCAGAGTGTCTCGCAGTAGAGAGACGCTCGACACCATTATGACAAGCCATCGCCAGGAGCGCAGTTACGGACAGTTCACACGCTCTGTGCAACAGCTGCTCGGAGTGGATGGTTGTCTGCCTGATAAGCTTGCTTGGGAGGACTTAATGGGGGAAACTACCACTGACATGGTCAGAAATTTGGGCTTTCTGCGCCGGATTGTTATCTTTTTATGATATGCTGTCAAGCGTTCGGATTAATTTCAGTGAATGTGGTGGACTATATGCAGCCGAACTCAGCCAGGCGGAACTGCCGGCTCGATCTGTACTAGGCTGGCTGTGGTCCAGCGATAGAACTCTGTTCACATACTTAATTCCAGAGTTCGGGGCGGACAATAATTAAGGAGATAGTGTGTATGGCAGGCGATCGTCCAGAAGAAAAAGCAAATAAGGTTGCAAAAGACTTGAATCAGCATGGTTTAACGTCTGATGTTATGGGTGAGATTCAAACTTTTTACAAGGAGCACAAGGGCAACCAGGCAGCTATCAATTCTTTCAATAGAGAGCTGAGCAAAGATATCAAAGATGTGTTTGGTGATGTGCAAGTGTATGGTTCGATAGATGATGGGCACGGCAACAAAACAGGTCTAGCGATTAAGAAAGCCGGTGGCAAAGAGACTGAACAAATACGAGTAAGGACAACTGCGGACGAAGCAGGGCGGAAGGATACAACCGAATGGAACCATGCTTATAAAACAGCAGATCGAATTACAACTGGGACAATTCGAAAGCCAGGCGAGCCAATCTTCCTTAGTCGTAAAGCGCAGGATGAAATTAAGACAGAGCTGCAGAACGCTCAGCCCAATGAAAGACAGACTTTCCTGCAACGAGTAAATGAAACCTTTGCTGGCCATGGACAAACCCTCAAAGGACTGGATGCACAGGGCAATTTGGAGTGGGAAAAACGCCCAATGACAGGTCATGATCATCCAGCGAAAGGACAGACAATGATTGTCGAGGGTGAACAATCAGTGCAGACACATGGACAGGATCGGGCGCATCGGTCTGGACACGGGACTGAACATGCTGGTGAGGATCGGGCGCATCGGTCTGGACACGGGACTGAACATGCTGGTGAGGATCGGGCGCATCGGTCTGGACATGCTAACGAACGCGCTGGTGAGGATCGGCTTCATGTGGCACCCACGGGCGACAAGCAGCCGGTAGACCAGGCAAAAAAGCTGGTGCCTACTGAGGTCCCTGCCCAGACTCAGCCGGCAGAAAAAGCACAAAAGCCCGAACAAGCTGGTGTGAAGCCGCCACCGGGAGACAGCCCTGCCCAGACTCAGCCACAGCCTGAACAGAAGTCAGAGCCGTCCACCACCAGGCGAAACCCCTATGGCTCGCCTCCAGAAATGAAACCACAAGCCTAGACCGGTAATAGCAAACCAGACTAGAAACTAAACACAGGGAGTATTGAGCGCTGCTGGTGATTCCAGAAAGCTCTTTGCTCCCTGTGCTCTTATCAGGGGTGGGACTAGTTATTTGTTGTAGCTGGACTGAAGCTGGCAAAGAGATCGTGATTGAATCCGCGATTCAGATAGCTGTATATATTCCACAGCCCTATAACTGTAGTGTCACCAGTGCCTGCTTTCATGAGAGCACTAATTTCAGGATCAATATAGTCGAGCTCAGGCTGACTGGGGGCGATAGTTCCACCAGGGTAATTAATGTTCGCTGAGCCAAGGTCATCGATCCATTTAATCAAGTCAGACGTGATAACGAAACCGTTGCACGAAGTACACCCTTGAGTTGAGTGCTCACGCGCGGGAAGATGGGCTAGTCTCAGTTCATTAGGTTGGCTGAAAGTGGTTTTGTCTTTGAGCCAACCAGCGGTCCGGAAGGAAGTCGTCAATTTGAG
>CAILLX010000011.1 GCA_903835185.1 uncultured bacterium
AACGCTACCTTTGCCTTGAACGCGCCACTGTACTTCTTTCTTGTCTGTCTCATTGCCCCTTCCTCTTGGCTAGCTATTTAACCATTTTTGGGGCAGGATTTTCTACCTTAGCTCATGGCCTGAAAAATGGTAGCCACCGCTTTAGATGATTAAGCAAACAAGCCTTCCTGCAAGCAACCGTTTCATTCAGAAAATCCAGCCAACTCCTCTGGTACCAGTTCAACTAGACCCTGCCGGTCCGTCAATCTGGTGCAAGCTTGAATTTCTCAACCCAAGTGGGTCAACCAAAGATCGTATCGCCAGATATATTTTAGAGAAGGCTTGGCGCCGCGGTGAACTTGGTCCCGGCAGCTCTGTAGTAGAAGCATCAAGCGGCTCCACCAGCATCGCCTTGGCTCTAGCGTGTGCTCAGATGGATTTGCGATTCACTGCTGTCCTGCCGGAAGGCGTAAGTAACGAGCGTGTCTGGATTATACGAGCTTACGGGGGTGAGATTGTCCTGGTACCAAAAGCACAAGGCATGGCGGGAGCTATGGCACATGCAGAACAGCTGGCAGAAAAAACCGGTGCTTTCTTCACAAGACAGTTCGAGAATAAGGACAATCCTGAAAGTCACAGGATTGGCACAGCAAAGGAGATCTTGCAGCAGCTGCCCAACGGTATTGTGCATGCCGCAGTCAGTGGTGTCGGGACTGGTGGCACATTGATTGGGCTCTACCAGGGGCTCTCGGAAGAGGGTTGTCCGGTCATACCAGCTCTAGCACTGCCGATCACGGTGGGCGGACACTTCCATGGCGAGTGCTGCAGCTTCAGCTGCCGCATTCCCGGTGTCGTCGACGGACTGTCCAAACTTTACCGGGAAGCACACCTGCCTGGCTTGATAGAGATTGAGATTGCTGACGAGCTTGCTCTGGCAACCACTAAGAAACTCATCCGGAAAGGATTCCCAGTTGGTCCCAGCTCAGGACTGAACTATGCTGCCGCTGTGATTGCCGCCGACAAGCTTGGTGCGGATGCCACTATTGTCACAGTTTTCCCAGACCGGATGGAGAGATACTTCTCAACCGAGCTGTTTGCCGATGTGCAGAAGTAGTTACGCTACACACGATCAACCGCTTACACGGGGAAAGCCAGCTTTACTCGGGGGAAATCAACTTCAGTCTGGGCAATCACATTGAAATATAGTTGGGTATGCGTCCCATCTTGCCCTTGACAGTATCAAGAACCGCAGTTCATTTCTCAAATTCTTGTTCGAAGACATCTTTCTCTGTTGTGTATACAACCTCATCCTGTCTGATGAGCTGTTCTTTCACCTTGTAACTTTGAGCTTCCTGCAATTTGACTGCCACAGGCTCGGCCGGGTTAACCAGCTGAGCCGCATACCCACTACACTTAGAATTGCGCGCCACAATCCCACGGTTGATCCACTGGATAACAAGCCACCGCACAGCCGGCAGTCCAACAAACAAGCTGCCGTATACGACAAGAGCTTCAATAAGAACAGTAAACGGGTGAAGTACCACAACCCAGGGAGAATGCAGTTCAGCAAAGAGCCACCAGGCGCCGCCAAAATTTGCCGCTGCCAGGCAACCAACCAGAGTAAGCGATCCACCAGGCACTGAGCTGAATTTCCAGGGGAATTCATAAAGGTACCGACGTGGTTCACAGTCAAGAGCTAATAGTTCGGCTCGAGTGCTGGCAGCCATCTGGGCTCCTCTGCCTGTCTGCCCCAGAGCACTCACTTGCATCGATGGGAAAACATAAACTATATTGCCACTATCGGTGACTTCGGGACGTCCATCAAAGCGGACCAGTACAGGCATTATTCCATATGAACTGTTTGGGTCGACTCCTGTATAAGGAGCTAGCTGCTCTGCTGTCACAACACCACCGTTGAGCTTAATTGCCTGCGCAGCCAGCTGCCAGCGTCTCTCCTCCAGATGCGCATTAGGATCACCGTCGCCGAACAGAAAAGAGAAGCAATCAAGCAAGAAATTGCTATCACGACGCTGCCTGATAGAAGGCTCATTATATGTGTAGTAGTCTGGCGACCCTGCCCAGGTGCCCCACCACAAGATATCGCGCAGGATCACAAAGTCGAAAAAGTCGAAATCAAAGCCTGATCCACTGTCACTGTCACTCCCTCGTTGCATAGCAGTAAGCACAATAAAGGCCAGCACCACAATGGTAACCAGCGATACGATAAGCATGATGCCGAATGAAACCCTGAGCAGATAAAAACCAACTCTAAAAAGTGTCGCTCCAGCTTGTTGGAATGCTCTCTTTATGCCAGTTGCAATATAAGTATTCTGAAAACCGATAGGAAAGCAGTAAGCTATATCGCCGGAAGTAGAAACCTGCAGATCGCCTCTTGTCTCGGAGGCGATTGAATTCAACTGAGCAGTAACACCATGCAAAGACAGCCCTGTTTTTGCTGCTACATCAGCAACAGTCACGCGCCTGCCAAGCTGGCGGATAGCCTTAATGATCTGCTCTTTTTCCTGTTTATTCATGGGTGAATTATAGCCCGAACCACCCTCTGACTGGCACGCACATTAACACTGCCGGCTATAAGCCGACGCTTTCACCTCTCGGCAACAACTATTCAGCGTCCGCCACCTGAAGCAAGCTGACTGACCGAGGTGGACACTGAGGAGAACGCACTGCCGACCGCCTTATATAAAGGAGACATCGGTATGGCAAACACCATGACAATAACCCCAGTAATAAAAGCCAGGATACAGGCATACTCAGTAATGTCCTGCCCTATCTCTGTCCGTCTACGTTTTTGCCTGACTTGATTTTTCAGCATTACAGCCTCCTCGACATGTATTGTGAGGAGAAAATCCTGCTTGCGCGGATCCTCATCTAAGCTCATGCATGTTCACTAACAGCCTTTGTCCAGGCGATGCACTGGATTTGGGCACACTAATTTATGGTCGGGTCACTCAATTTATGATATCCAACCCATATTTTAACACGGATTAATGTTAACGAGAACTAACCAGCGCTGCCACCAGGGACGTCGTCTCTGCTCAAGCTCTGCCTGCGCTTCGTCCAACTGTTTTTGCAATCCATGCGCATCACTCTCGGCAGCAGCGCCTCGAGCAGCTTGCGCCTGAAGGTCGGGCAAGAGATTCATCTGCTGGCGATACACATCAACCTGAGATTCAAGATAGCCTATTCTATAACTGGCAGCGCGCAGCTGTTGACCAGCCATCTCAAGCTTGTACCAGAGAGTTCGTGTCTCGTCAGTCTCCTCAAATTGATTAGCCAGAGCCACCTGATGATTGCCAGGAGCTTCAATTGTGTCAGCTTCGCTTTCACCTTTTTCTTTAACGGTACCGGCACCAAATCCTAACTTTTGTAACCAGGCTTGAACGCATTCGAGCTCAACCACCCAACTGCGAGATTGTTTAGACTTCTTGGCACACAGTTTATGCTCTTTGATGAGCTTCACAACCGCACGCTGATCGAATCCAAGCAGAACAGCAGTCTGAGCGACTGTCAATCCTTCTGCCTGATCGACAAGAACTTCCGCGTCCGAGTCTGAATTAGCATCATCTTTGGCTTTATTCTTGGCACTGTGCGTGAATATATGATCGAGCCCTTCTGAAGCTACACGTTCGAGATCAACTTGTGGATCGGCACTGCTCATTTCAATTCCCCCGACTATTACACACCGTGAGAAATTATGTGCTGAGAAGCAGAAATTGTCCAGCGATCCATATACAACCAATATGCAGTGATACTACCGGTGGAGCTTAATTCTCGACAGCTCGATCAACAACAACATTTGCAGCCATAGCATATCGTGGTAGCAAACAGCACAAGCGATGTCACTACGGAGTACCTGCCGCCGGATTGAATGCTGGATATACCCATGGAGCGTCATACCCGGCAGAGACTGGCTGCTTGGCAAGCAGCCAGGATGGGTAAGTGTAAGTCAAAGATACAACAGCTATGGCCAGCCAGACTCTCTTGAGTTGTTGTTCGCTCATTTTGAACCTCCGACCCAACGCCTGCATCACAGGAATCACTTGGCGGCTACGTGCACCACCACTAATCTTTCTGTACCCAGCAGTAAACTTTCTAAACCGGAAGTATCTGTCGGCTGTACCTGGAGGAAAGCCTGCTCTCAACTTGAATTGTGCCAGCCTTAAGCAGTCCAGTTGACGCATCTACCCCGAAAATAGAAACAGTCAGTATGTATTCGGACAGCACCCCTCAAATCAGTCGGAGCGCTGGCGTCCCGCCGGCTCTCCCAGGAGCGACTGCCGACAAGCTGCAGCAATCCCAGGTTCCGGACCTGTGTTATCCAAATACTTACGAAAGTCCAGTTACATCTGCCAGCACATTGTTAAGAAGGCAACACGAAAAATATCAAATGATGTTCGCGTTGCCTTATCTCCCGAAAGCAGCCAGCGCATTAATCATGGCAATAAGAGCGCAGGACAGAGACTCACCAGCTATAGCACCGGAGGCCACCGGTATCACAAAGAGACCAGCATTCTTGTCCGACCACTTAGACCAGATCCAGGCGATAAATGCACCGATAAAAAATGAAAGGCAGTTGGCAAAAGGAACAACCCAGGAGAGACCTAAACCCATAGCTGAGGGAGTATACCGTCTTAATTTGGGAGCACAATAATCAACCAGAGCAAGCACTATTCCAAGCACCCCGCCAATTAATATGCCCCATCGTGCCGAGACAGGAACGTACTGAATACCCTGTGAAAGTGCCTCAGCAACAGCGCGCCACATATTGGCAGCCGGAGGGTTGAACGACTCCAGAACAGACTTATTAGGCACCATTAGATACCAGGCCGGCACAATTGCCAGAGTGCCAAAGAATACCCCGGCAAACTGAGCAAGAAATTGTTGCCTGGCGTTAGCTCCCAACAGGTAGCCACTCTTGAGATCGGTAAGCAGGTCAGCTGCCGAGCTGGTAGTGTTGGCTGTGACTGAGGCTGCCATCAGGTTAGTTGTAATATTCGACGGAGCAAGAAATGCGTAGGTGAGCTGGGTAATCTTGCCCATAGCACCAATCGGTGTCGTGTCGGTCTCACCAGTAGTGCGGCATGCCACCAGAGCAAGCAAAAAGCTCATCACAATGGAGAGCAGTCCCAACGGAATCGAGATAGAAAAAGCGACATATTCCAGAATGACCATCGCCACAGTAAGCGGTATCATCCCAGCCAGGAACCAGCTGAAAGGCACCTCAATTTGCCGCACAATTTCACTGACACCGTTGGACTGATTGCTCCTCAACGATGAGAAAGATCTGGCAATTACTTTCCACTGTACTGCAAAAGCTGTCAGCCCTGATGTCACCATCATCGCTGTCCCTGTCCACAATGACCAGCGGATGAGCTTAGCCGGCACCTCGATCTGCCCGGAGGCAATCATCGCCGGACCAATAACTAAATAAAGCAAGGCCGAACCTACAAGCATCGATATGGAAACACGCATACCGACAATCATGCCTGCTCCAATAAGCAGTACTGACGGCTCAAAACCAAATCCGGGCAGAGAGCTGCCTAGCACTCCATGCAGCTTAATCTTAATTGGCAACAGCTCCGGCAGTTTCAAACCAATCTTTTGCTGCCACCAGAAATTACCTTTTCCAAGCAGCCCGACCACAGCCCCGCCCACCAGAGCAGCCACCAGCGCATATGCTTGCTGAACTGCCTCCAGGCACTGCCCGTGAAGACTCATCAACGTCTCAGCTGCTGCAATACCGCTTGGAAATGGGAGACGCTCCACATTGATCATCTGCCGCTTCATTGGCACAGCCAGAAAGACACCGATAAGCGCAGTAATAAGTGTCCAGACCAGGACTGTCTGCCAGCACATGTGGTGCCCGGTAATAAGCAGTAACGCACCAAATGCGGTGCCAATTGTAGCTCCGGTAGAATACCCTGCTGCCGAAGCGGTCGACTGCATGCAGTTATTTTCCAGAATTGACATAGGCGAGGCTTTCGGAACGACAACCCGCACTATCCGCCATATGACATAAGAGAGAACGCAGGACGTAATAGCTACACCAAAAGACCAGCCCACCTTCAATGTCGTATAGAGATTTGATATCGACATCAAAGATCCAAGAATGCCACCAATTAAGACAGCTCTCACTGTCAGCTGCGGCATCTTATCGCCTTGATAGACATGTTTTACCCAGTGCTCTTCTGCTTCCTCCGGGGTAGCATCAGGGCTGGCATGAATCTGCTCAACTGCACTTTCAGCCATTAATTCACCGTTGCCTGCAACCAGGATTCGACAGACTGCTTAAATGTCTGTTGCAGCCTTCTGGTAACTGAGCCAGACACACCGCCGGCTACCGGACACCCATCAATTTCAACTACTGAAAGTATTTCAGCTAACGTAGCAGTAATAAAAACTTCCTGGCAGCTCCAGAGATCATCTCTAGAAAGCTTGCCTTCAATTAAGTCAATCTGGCTCTGTTTAGCTAAACTGAGCACCTGCCTCTTAGTGATACCAGGCAAAATGTTAGGTGCTGCAGGAGAGACTACTATTTTGCCGTCACGCACGCCAAAAACACTTGTATGGCTGCCCTCTGTTATAAACCCTTTGGCATCGATTAGGATTGCTTCAGCACAACCCGCCTCAACAGCTGCCTGTGCTGCCAGACAGTTGGCCAGCAGACTGGTTGCTTTCAGCTCGCTGCGAGCCCAACGAATGTCAGCACAGGTAATCGCCTTGACACCCTTGTCACGGCACTGCGCATAAGGATCGACAAACTCCTCGACAGAAACAAGGACATTTGGCTTAGAGACAGTCGGGAAGTGGTGCGTGCGCCTGGCAGCACCACGGGTCACCTGTATATAGATTACTGCTTCAGATGCGCCTGAACTTTGCAAAGTACTTTCCACGCGTGTACGAATAGTCCCGATATCGACCCCGGTCAGCCGAATCCCTTCCATACTGGAAACCAGGCGATCGAGGTGCTCGTTGAGCTTCCAGGGACGTCCGTGATAAACCCGTATCACTTCATAAACAGCATCTCCAAACAGGAAAGCTCTATCAAGAGCAGGAACCATCACCTCATCAAGAGGCATCTCCAGCCCATTCCAGTTGGCCCACGCAGTAGTCATTATCCTTGCATCCTTGCCTGATTAAGATCAAAGTGTGACAGATGCCCGCAAGTCCGGCTCTTGCAAGTCCTCAACTTATAGTACCAGAAGTCACAGCAGCAGCAGATACATACAGGCACAACTGCAACTTAGCTACTTATTTGTGAAAACCAGTTCAGGAATTAGAAAGACTCAAGGAAAGCCGCACAACGGGCGCATCCCGATGCGCCCCTACATCTTACTGCGCCTGAAGCAGAACCTTGTTAGATCAAGCTTCCATCTACATCTTACTGCGCCTGAAGCAGAACCTTGTTAGATCAAGCTTCCATCTACATCTTACTGCGCTTGAAGCAGAACCTTGTTAGATCAAGCTTCCATCTGCGTGGAAGAATTAAACTGCTGCTTGAGAGCATTGAGCCGTTGAGCCCCACCAGATCGATGGGTCGCCTCGTTGAGCCCATTGATAGAATCCTGCTCGTTGCCACCAGCCCCACCTATCTTCTTCAGCGCCTTCTCAGCACCACCAAAACCACACTGATTGCATATATCCACTACCAGCGCCAGTCCCAGTTCGCTCTTGAAGCCGTACTTCAGACCAAGCTGCATGCCTTGCACAACAAAGTCACGCGACAACTGAACCTGCACATCCTGAAACTCCTTGTCTGCCAGAGCCGTTTTTAAACTGCCCATTAATCCGGGCTCAAGGAAATTTGCGTTACGTACAAAATCTTCATTGAGAAGTTTAGCTGCCATCTCTTTTCCAAATATCTGCTCAAATTTGGCGTGATCTTTCTTATCCCATTCTTTGAGCAGTGTGGGCAGTTCGCCTGTCTTCTGATTCCACTGCCGAATACCAACTGAGACACCGTAACCGGCATCGTTAGGATTAATGGACTTGAAGTTGCCTTCATTACCGCTAACCGCAGCTACAACACGATCGACAAACTTGTGCAAGTTAAGCGAGTCCTTTAAGGCAGGAGCATTGGCTAACTGATTTTCCACAGCAGTCGCGCTTCCCACACGAGCACCTGCGGGCACTTCACGAGGAATGTTATGACTGATGGCTCCAACACTGCCGCCAGATCCGCCAGAATAACCTCCACCATCGCCTGATCGCAAACCACCGCCGCCACCTCCACTTATGACTACTCTATGGGTAGGCGGAGGTAACTCAGCCGGCTTGGACAATGCAGCCACCCACTCAGATGGCAGTGGCGCAGTCGGGTTTTGCATCTTGAAGTAACCAATTAAGTCTCTTACTGCTGCTTTTTGAATATTGCTGGCAGCCTGGATGGCTGACACTTCAGCCTCATGATTGTCTGTTACAAGCTCAACTGTTATCGCTTCGCCTGCCTTGTGTGCCTTTCTGTGAGGATTGAGGTGCGCCTCGCCGTCCTTGCCTATAATAATGTCGGCCTCTTTGCCAGCCTTCTCAACCTGGGCAGAGGTACGAACAGCAATATGTGACTTGCTGTCGCCAAGAAGCTTCTTCATCTCTTCCAGCTCTTTGGCAGCAAGAACTTTCTTTCCCTTATCACCAGTAGCGTCAGTCAGCTTACCTGCCTCCCGCCTGCCATCTCCACTTATGTGAGCTGCGGCATGCTTGTCCGCTTCCTGAATGGCTCGCTGGGCTGCCTTATTAGGACCGAAATAAGCCTGCAAACCAGCCTCGCCCTGCCAGTCGACTCTGGGGCTGTTCGACCTTACCGTAGCATCACCGATCTCTCCAGAACCACTGTGATGACCAGCTCCACCGGATGAAGCCGCTTTCTTCCAGGCGTCACCGACAATTTGTTGTTTTTTTTCATGTGACAGATGTCCGCCACCGCCGGCGTGCGCATGATGGTCTCCACTGTCGTGACCGGCTTTGTGAGAATCTGGCTTAGCTTTTTTCATCGGAAGTCGTACCAGGGATAAGGCTGCAACTATTGCTTCACATCTATAAATCTTTATCAGCATACAGCCGTCGGCGCCCTGGTGGCAATGTTGGAACTACGTATGAGACGCAAGGCAACCTATCTAATGAACTATTCTCAGGGCTAGTCAAACAGTGTCTCTACCTGCGTGCTCTATAATGAATCGGTTAATGTCCAAAACCGGTCCCTCTGGAAGTTTGATCTAGTGCTCAAAAACATTTATCTATGGAAAACCACGCTGGTAGTCCTGCTTGCTCTCGCCAGCTCGATGCCGGTCGCTGTTGCCAATCCAGCCGAACAGTTGAAGTCAAGAGAACGACTGCTCGCCGCCGCCACAGACACAAGCGAACAGCTGCAGCCTGCACCCACCGAACAGACTGGCAGCTCTGAATTATCTCCTTCTAAGACGGAAGCACCTGCTGACAAACCTGCTTTGCCGGCAGATCAGGCAAAAGCCACAGCACCAGACAGCAGCGAAAGCAAAGATAGTAAAGATCACGAAAAGAAAAAGAAGGGCAAGAAAAGCAAGAAGAACAAAGCCAGCAAAGGGTCCAGCGATAGCAAGGGCTCCGGTGATAGCAAAGGTTCCAGCAGCAGCAAAGGATCCAGTGATAGCACGGGATCAGGCGATAGCAAAGGATCCAGCAACAGCAAGGATACTAAGGAAGAGAAGAGCTCCACCAGTACAGCACCGGCGTTGAAGGAACATGCTCAGGCTGATGAAAAGCGCCCTTATACTGAAGCAGCAATCAAGCACTACAACCGGGGAGTCGAGCTTTATCAATCAGGTTTTCTCAACCAGTCCATTTCAGAATACAAAAGTGCTATTGATGCCGACCCACGCATGGAGGAATCCTATAGCAATCTCGGACTCATCTATGTTGCCCAACGTAATTATTCTAAGGCTGTCGAGGCTTTTAATAAGGCGCTCACTCTAAAGCCAGGCAGACCAACCACATTAAACGGACTTGGAGCAGTTCTTTATGCCCGGGGCAAAGTGCCTGAAGCAATGGAAAAATGGAAACAAGCTGTTACCAATGATCCACAATTTGCTTCAGCTTATTACAACATGGGCAACGCTTATGAAAGCGAAAAAGATGATCACTCAGCGCTTAACGCTTATGCTAAAGCGCTCAGAACCAACCCTGCCATGGCTGATGCCTTTTATCGCGCCGGGTTGCTTATGGTTAAAGAGAAACACCCGGCCCAGGCCTCGCTACTCCTGTCCAAGTCGGTCGAGCTGGCACCAGATGCCGACTTTGTGCGCGACGCCAAGAAACAGCTTTCTGCACTTGAAAGCCAGTTGAGCGGTGGATCTGATGAGCCGGAAGTTGAGATGAACGTAGTGCCGCCACCAGCTGATGGACAGACAACTACCAAGGACGAGTCAAGCACAAAATAAAGGGCTATGATTGATTTCCAGGCTAAATTGCAAGCTGTCGCGGAGATTCTCGAAGGTCGGGTTGTCGGCACTTCCGAGGTTGGACCAGCTGTCAATGTGAAGGGATCAATATTAGGTTTTCCTGCTTTCCTACAGGCAATCTCTCCGTCGTGGCCGTTCGGAGTCACCTACATTATTGAGACTGAAGTAATTGAAGACCCTAATAGTCCTGGCAATGAGGACGCTCTCAATCTTGTAATTTATCCACGGTTAGGGCAAGGATTTTGGGGCTTCTTCTCGCACATCCTCCTTTTCGAGGCGCACAGCATGTCGGTCTCAGATAAGCGTCTCGAATCAAGGTTCAACTTTTCACATAATAATAAAGATGAGGCCGAGCGCTTTGTAAAATATCCCGGTGTAGCTGATCGCTTGCTCGCTTTAGAAAAATATGCCAAATTTAGCGAACTGACAGTTAAGTCAGATGCTGGTCTGGTCCTTTCTCAGCCTAAATCATTCAACTCTCTAGATCTCGATTGTTGCAGAAGTACCTTCCGCACCCTGGCAGAGATCGGACAGGTGATTTTTGATGCTTTTTAGGCGCCAGCGCCACTGAGCAAGCATTAAGAACTTGGGCTCGGCAGGAAACTGGTGGGGATTCTACGGCTGACAGCTGTCAAGACATCACTTACATTAATAAAGGCTCTTTTATCTGGCACTTTCAAGCAGTCGTTTGCTTGAAGCACGAGAGATGGTCCCGTTGACTGATTCAGTTACCCAGGGCATAACACAGGATACTTCATTCTATATGACAACCACCTTCCGAGACTCGCTGGCAACACCACCTACAAAAAATTATGAGTCCCCGGCAGTAAATGCCATCGGCACTAATATGAAGGTTGGCATCAGTTCATTTGGTGCCTGGATGCTAGGAGTAGGAAGCATAGTCGGATCGATGGTCTGGCTGTTTCACACTTATATGATTGCCCGCGCCGGAGCATTAGCTGCAGTCATAGCCTGGCTTCTGGCAGCTCTGGCTTTTCTGCCTGTCACATTGATCTTGGCTGAGCTGTCATCAATGTTTCCTACAGCAGGCGGGCCCTACGTATATAAATACTATGCTCTCAAGCGTCTCTTTCCCGGCACCGGTGAGCTACTGGGTTTTCTCACCGGTTGGCTCTACTGGGTTTGTCTTATTGCCGGATACGCATGCTTATCCAACAGTCTTGTCAATCTGCTTGCTACTGCCATCTGGGGCAGTGTTGCTGCCAGTCCTATCTGGTTTGGACCTGCCACAATTCTATGTTTGTTTGCCCTAGCCACTCTGGCTAACCTGATGCAGGTTGGCAACGTCTCTAAACTCAATAACCTTTTCACCCTCATGAAATTCGGCATGGCTCTAGCATTTGGGGCACTCGTATTTGCAGTACCGACAAGCTCGCTTGCCAATCTCTTCACTTTTGCCAATCCATCAGGACAGACCAACCTGTTTGCCAACATAGCCAGTGTTGTGACAGTAGCAATTGGCGGCTATGGCGGAATCGAGCTTGTTGCTTGCGCATCGGCTGAAACAGCCAATGCCAGCCGCAACGTACCGCGCTCTATGATGTTGACTTTGATTTCAGTAGCTTTAATTTATGCCACCATGTCTATTGCAGTCGCCGCTGCATCACCTTATGTTCTGGCGCCAAACAAAGCTTCTGTGGTGATACCAGGAACGTCTGTTCAGGCAACCATTCCAGACATTACAGGTCATATTGCCGGCAAGCCGTTTGGTCAGCTGGCGACAGCGCTGGTAATTGCCTCAATTGTCGGCTGCGCTGTCAACGGACTGCTGGCATGTGCACGCATAGGTTATTCAATGGCTTTGACCGGGCTGTTCCCCATTCAATTTGCAAAACTATCTGCAAAAAGTGGAGTACCAAGCTATTCACTTGTGTTTCAGTGCACCTGCATGTGCATTTTAGGAGTCGGTGCCAATATTTTGTCCAGAGCTCATATATTTGCCGACGCTTACTCTTTTCTGGGCGAAGTATTCAGCTATTTGTACATCATGCTGATTGTGCTTTATGGAATCAGCGTCATCAGTTTGCGTTATACAGATCCAGACCTGCCCCGTCCGTTTCGCATAGGTAAAAGAGGCAACTGGCTCACCTGGCTGCTAGCATTGCCCACCATTATCATATTCAGCTATATTGCTTTTGGCTGCACACAATGGATCTTCCAGCTGACCGGACTCATTATCCTGGCTTCAGGCGTGCCCATTTACGGCTATTACCGCTGGGGCAAGTCAGCACCACAACAAGCCTAACCGGCAATACAGTTTAGATAAGCGGTCTACAACTTGTAGGGACGACTGTAGGGGCGGCTCGCGAGCCGCCCACCGGGCGCGTCCCTACGCGCCTTAACTGTACGGTATTGAGCCTAGCCGGCAATCTCACTTACGCAAAACAGGTAAGCACTCCCCGGCAGAAACGTGCGGCAGTTAGTGCCGCAAAGCAAGTGAAACTTTAGCTTTTCCAGGCAAAGCGAAAACTGAGTTGCGATTTCCAAGCCGCACAGACGTGCCAATTTTCTGGAAGCCACTGCAAAACTTCTTACTCGACGACATGCCGAAGATGCTCCTTCAGATTAAGGAAATACACTCTCAGCAACAATCTCGTGACCTGGTCGCGGCGTATTTTGGAAGTACGCCTCGATCTCCAGAACCTCATCACTGTTAAGCCGTAACGCTGCAGCACCGGCGAGTGTTTCAATCTGAGAAGGACTGCGGGCACCAACAATAGCGCCTGTTACAGCTGGCATTCGCAGCGTCCAGGCTATGGCTATCGCAGCAGCGCTTAATTGATGCGAACTGCCAATCTTTTTGAGTACTTCAACCAGTCCCAGGTAGTAAGACAACCACGGTTCACAAAAGTGCGGGTCTGTCTTGCGCCAGTCATCATCAGGCAGGGCAGCTACTCGTTGGTCCGACATCCTTCCTGACAGAAGACCTGACTTAAGAGGCGACCAGCCGATGACACCTATATTATGCTTCTCTGCATACGGCAGAATCTCGCCTTCAGCCTCGCGGTGCACCAGTGAATATTGTGGCTGCAGCGAGGTTATGGCAGCAATTGATTGGACTCGCTTCATCTGTTCGACACTAAAGTTTGAAACCCCTATATAGCGAACCTTACCCTCTCTTCTCAAATCAGCCAGGGTAGCCCATCCCTCTTCTATATCCTTGTCTGGCAATGGCCAGTGGATTTGATAAAGATCGATAGCTTCTACTCGCAGGCGCCGCAGGCTCTCTTCCACTTCACGGCGGATTGAAGAGGCTTTCAGGCAGTTGCTTAAATGCCCACTTTTATCCCAGACAAGAGAGCATTTGGTAAAGACATAAGGTTTATCTGCCAACTTAGACAAAGCTTTGCCTACAATCTCCTCAGAGTGTCCGAGCCCATAGGCAGGTGCTGTATCGATCCAGTTGATACCCAGATCAACCGCTCTACATATGGTGGCAATCGATTCAGCATCGTCCTGTTCTCCCCAGGAAAGAAGCCAGCCAGATCCGCCCATTGCCCAGGCTCCCAAGCCAAGCGGCGACAAGAGCAAATCGCTGTTTCCCAACTTTCGTTTATCCATAACGTCCCCTTATTAATTTACTACGGTATCACTGATGGTATCGCACTCAATACGCAACACTGCGTTCGTTTTTAGAACAGAGACTTCAGCTATTATAATGTCCAAATATTAAATCGCCCTTTACTCAGCTGGAGAGTGAATTGTCATGTTGATCTATGAAGTCAATCTGGAAGTCGACGAGGAAGTCAAGTTCAGTGTAGCCGGGTGGCTCACCGAACACATTCAAAAAATGCTTGACTTCAAGGGCTTTAAAGTTGCGTACTGGTTTTTCCGCCAGCCTGAAGACGAAGGATTGGACGCAACAACGAAAACGCTCTGGACAATTCAATATGTCGTAGAGAGTCGTGCCAGCGTGGACGATTTTATCAGCCACAGCGCCGAGGGCATAAGGAAAGAGATGACAGAGAAGTTCGGTGACAAATACAAATACTCCAGACGAGTGCTGCACCTGCTCAGCGTCGCCGGGCTGCCGGTTGAGGGCAACTCGCAAGCACCTTAATGGCAAGCCCTGGCAGCTCCTGGTGCGCATTCACAGCTTTGCCAGACAGCAGAATTGCCCCAGTTCGGAATTTCCATGATTTTGTTACCTGCTTCTGCGGGAAACTGGCTAAAATAGGGTCGGGAGAAATAACTTAAGAAGACTGGGTATGATCCAGTTTGGGATTTGGCGTTATGCAAGCAACTGCAGACAAACTCGTATTCTGGAGAAGGTCACATGGCGGATGCAGACAATAGCTCAGCAGGCTCCACGAATCTCGGCGGAACAGCCAGCAAGAAAAGTCTCTTCGGAAAGCCGACAAGTAGCAATCATGTCAGCCAGAACTTCGGACGCGCGAGCGACTTGCTGCCGCCAGAGTATCTTAAGGATACCGATGAGGACACAGAGAGTTATGAGATTGGAGATGTAATAATACGTGGCAGTGTAGACCCTGACTTGCTGCAACAGGCTGTAGACACAGTAAAAGAGCAAATCTCCAAAGCAGGCTTAGCTGGCAGTAATGCTGCCAATGCTGACGGGACAGGCACAGAACGAGAAGTTGTAGGCATCTTCGTAAACGACGGGCGCAGAGAATATTTCTATTCAGACGGTTCTATAGGCTACAAGCCCGATACAGATATAGGGCACAGTAACGCCAGTGCCAGCAAAAGCACCCAGGCTGCCGAACCTACAGAAGCCGCACAAGAGATCGACATCAATGAAGATGTACTAGCTGATGCTCTTGCTGCTGAAGTTAGCTTTGATTATATCCAGACCCCCACCTTGCAGTCATCGCAGCCACCATTGACCGCTCCCCCCCCTCAGCCGCCACATCCTCCGGCTGACCGTCAAGAGCAGCTATCTCCACCTCCACTGACCCAGCACCAGCCACCACCACCAGCTACACCAGCGGATGCCAGCACATCTCAGATACCCGACCTGCACATAACGAATGCCCGAGGCATCTGGCTCTGGGACGTTCTTTTTGAGGGTGATGCAGTTGGAGAAGTGCGTATGGCAGATGGTGCGTGCATACTCAAGACCAATGAGCCAGATAGATACGTCTTTGTACCTGCAGATGCTGCCGGAGCCAGACTGAGAGAAGCTCAAATCATCACCGCAGTTCTGTGTGATTCCGAAAGCGGCAACATCTTCTACCAGTCGACAACCGGTGACCATGCTGTAGCTCTCTTTAATAACGGCGCTCGCCTGGACCAGTATTCAAAGCCTGAAGGTGAAGACGACTTCTTCATTACCGAACCGCTAAAGCCTGGACAATCAGTGCGCACAAGAACACAGGTTATCGACCTGACACTAGACCAAGAGAACAGAACAGTATCGTATGAAACTCTAGATGGTGGCATGATCATAACAATGAGGTACCGGAAGATTTCTTAACTTGCAATGCCATCTTAAGTGGGGATTGTACGAAGGCGGTTAGCTGGAAACGATCCATCATATAAGTAAAGGGATAATGGGAGGACAACGCCCAGCAAGAAGCCTTGCGATCACAGTCGGGCTGGATATTTAGGGAAGCTGGGTATGATTCGTTCCAGAGCACTACGTAGAGCAAACAATTGCAGAGGTATTCTGGAGAAAGTCAGATGACAAATGCAGACAATTGTTCGACTAGGTATACGCAGTTTGGCACTACAACAAGCCAAACCGCAGGAATTCAGCCACGGATCGGCTACGCACGCCAGCATAGAATATGGAAGGCTGCAGCTAATGACGCTGAAGATTGTTTAGGAGAGAAGGGCTTGAAACGCAGCAGAGGGAGAGCGGTAAGTATGGTTATTCCGTTTATTAACATTTTCTTATCCACTGTTTCAATTTTGTCAAAAATATGCCACTCCGTTGGCATCTTTTTGACATATGATCCTTGGCAACATGGAATGGAAGAGCTGCTCATCCAGCTGCACTTTTCCGCTGTTGTTTACTAGAAATAATCTGGCAATAATACTGACTATAACGACTGTGCGTCGGACTCAAAACAATGTCAGAACGGGTGCAGGACAAAGAACAATTCGGGCAGCAAAAGTCTAGTAACGCTAGAAATTCACCAGAAACAATTACTAAAATGCAAGGACACACCGACAGGCAGAGGCTAGAAAAATGGTCAAAGAACATGAGGCGATAGTCGATCATAGGAATGATCACAGTCCTGAACACGTGAAAAATCAAAAAGCATCAGAAGCCTTAGCACAGCATGTACTGGAACTGGCTCAGAAACATAACAAGCCACATGACGCGACTCATCTGACGACAGCGGAGAAAAAAGAGAATCAAGCACTCTTTGAGGCGTGTCACAAGCTAGAGGTACAGCTTCACACATCCGGTGCACTAGCTCCTGGTCTTCATATTGAGGGTGTCGACAAAAGCGGCAGGCTAATCATCGCAGACCACAACAAGGGCGCCAAAGGTAGTACAGGGACAGGTGCTAAGGCTGAGCATTGCAGCTACGTAGCTGCGCTAGCTAAGGACGGTCCCAACAAAGGCTGTTATGTAGTCTCAGAAAAGTCTGTTCAATTGCCCAACAAACGATGGGAGCAGGAGAAGAGCAACGCTGGCGAGCATCAGAACGCAGAAGCACCCAAGATCAACCCTAACGGTGACACTCAACTCGGGAAGGTTAAAGTAACTATGAACGGTGGGGTTCCAGACCACATTGTGACCCCCGATGCCACATATGACTATCTATTGGACGCGAAAACATGGCAGAGAACATCACATGGACAAACAGAAGACCTGGGACATGCTAGCGTAGCCGTAAGCCCAGACGGCAGAACAGTCACCATTTCCGGTGGGGACAAGCTTCCTAACCCGATAACTATTGACACTGCTGAGGGTAAGAACAGAGGGTACGTGGTGTAGGTAGTACTGAGATTACGACGCTTACCCCCGGCGCTCAAGGCGATCAGACTCATCCACAGCAAATGACCCTCAAGGATGGCCGGACTTTTAGCCACAATGATGATGGAAGCTGGACATTGAAGACAAAGGCAGAGGATCCAGGAGTGAAGGTAAATAATCTCACCGTTCAGGACAACGGTAGCTTTACATACACGAATGTCAAAGATAATTCGACAACTAGCGTGAATGGAGTAACCGGCGAAACCGCGATTCAATATAGTAATCACGATGCGGTTCGAACTGATAGTGCAGGGAGAGTCACCTATGCATCTACTGGTCAAGATGCAAACAAAGTTGACTGGGCAATGGATGGAAACGGGCTTAAGGGCTTTAACGTGGGTGGACACTACTATGAGCGCGTAGATGGTCAACCAGACACATTCAAGAGTGGCGATGGTGCTTACATGCACGCAGCGCTAAGCACAGACGGGCGGGGGCTGAATATTACCAGGACCAGCACGAACCCGGGGATTGGTTATTCCACCTCAACAGAAACGATGACCACTTATAGTCCGGGGCAGAATGCGACAGTACGCACAAGGACGGTAACTGACGCTGCCTCCGGAACGCATGCACAACACGGACAATGGAGCGAATGGAGCGAACCCCATCCAGTGGAGAACCAGTAAGCCACACGCCAGAAGATCATGTGCACTCCCAGAGTGTTTCGACATCAGCTCGAACGCCTCAAGATAGGATTGTCTTGGGTACTTCTCCGAAACCGTTGCACGAAGTACACCCTTGAGTTGAGTGCTCACGCGCGGGAAGATGGGCTAGTCTCAGTTCATTAGGTTGGCTGAAAGTGGTTTTGTCTTTGAGCCAACCAGCGGTCCGGAAGGAAGTCGTCAATTTGAG
>CAILLX010000012.1 GCA_903835185.1 uncultured bacterium
CCGGGAAAGTCTTGAACTCAAACGAGTATCCTACCGGAGCTTTTGCTAGAATTGGCTCACAGCCTGACTCCGACTGTGCCGTATATCCATTTCAGACCGTTTCAATATCTTTTAGTTACCCACCCGTTTTTCAACAGAAGCCTAAAGTGTAAGAGTTGTTGTGTCTGATTGTTCATCTGACAGACTGGACCCACTCGCCGGGTAGGCATGCCTATTGTGACCCTCCCTCACATATACGCCAGTCACTGTTTTCAAGCAGTAGTTGTCAAGCTGGCGCGCCTTTTAGTTAAGCACTATGCTTATGTTGGCTTTCCATGAGATCTGAACTGGCGGTAATAAGTCGCAAGAATCAATTGGGAGAGCATGATATGTACCGTGCGGTTGGCAGGGGGATTAAGCATGGCAGGTCATTGCGTGAGGGTCGGGACTCCATGTATCCGCACTACTGTTAGAGAAATGAGATATGGAAAGTACAAATGCTGTATTTCGCTTGCAACTATATTAGTCCTATTGGCAGCACAGTTGTTGCCATGTCTGGCCCAGACCGTGCCTCCTCATACCGGGACACCGACTGGCATGCCATTGCATCAACACCAGTGGCAGTCCACAGCAATCAATTCTGTGTCTCCAACCGCGCACACGCACACCTGGACAGCGCCAGTTCATCAACATACATGGCAGGGTCAGCCACCTCAATCTGCCAATAATGGATCACCCTCTTCACCCACCCACGCATGGACAGCGCCAGTTCACCAACATACATGGCAGGGTCAGCCACCTCAATCTGCCAATAATGGGTCACCCTCTTTACCCACCCACGCATGGACAACGCCAGTTCACCAGCATACCTGTCCGGGTCAGCCGATGAACTTGCAATCCACTAATAATGTTTCGGCGAGTACACATACCCTCACCGGAACAGTTCATCAACATGCCGGAACTTTACAGCCAACAAGCTCCCAATCAGGCAATAGTAGTACTGCCAACACCCATCTCTCAGGCAACAGCTTTTGGCACAACATATTTGCTGGTTCAACCACACATCCTGCTAGCCATGCCTGGTTCGCCCACCGTGAATCGAGCAACGCAGGTAGCTCAAGTAACAATTACTCAAATTCTTTTTCCCAAAGATTGACTCATGATCATGCAACTCATCTGTGGGTTAACGCTGCTTCCGGCAGTGGTAGCTCTGCTCAAACAATGAACCTGGACCTTTCATCCACCAGCACCACCATGTCAGCCGGTCACTGGCTGCACAATGGGACAGTGACTATTGATGTAGGCGGAACCTCTCTTGTAGTCAATGCCAACACACAGCTTACACCGGCAGAATACCTTGCGGTAAGGCAAGCAGTGACAGGACAAGAGCAGTCGCTGGTAATTAATTCGCAGGGTTCAGCAACTGCTGGCACTTTCATAATTAACCCCCACATGAGCCAAATGATAAGCAGTCTGGTCATACCGCAAGGGGTGACAATAGTAGATTTGACCAGATCTGGCACGCTTAATTTAACAGGCAACATTACAGATGCTGGCAGTCTTTATGTGACTTCCATCAATCATGCGCTCAACACAGTCACAATTGATGCAAGCAACATATATGTGCTGGCGCAAGGCCTGATTTCTGATGTGTTGCCTGCGGCCATCCAGCCTGCTTCTGCACTCTTGAATCTGAATCTCATGGCCACAAACAACATAACCAATGCTGGAACCATATCCAGTGGTGGCTCGTTGAGCCTAACAGCCGGCGGTTCAATAACCAATTTTTCGCTCGGCAGCGCAATAAGCTCGCCTGCTTCCGGCAACCAGGGAGCCACTATCCAGGCAGCAAAAGATGTCAACCTTACAGCAGGTAGCGGCAACATAACAAATAACGGCTTAATTGCTTCAACAAGCGGCAATATAAACATTGCCACGCAAACGCCTCAGAACATAGTTATTAATGGGATTGCCGGTCAGTTCTCAGCGCTGAAAGGTGCTATCAATGTGCGTGATGCCAATTATATTGGTAGCAACAATATAAACATTACTGGCGGCAACTATTTATCCCAGCTCCTTAATCTTAGTTCTGGCACCGGCACAGTTACAGTAAATGCCGGGCTGGTTACCGGAGATCTCAATATAAACGCAGGAGCTGCCCATGTCACAGCGAACACCCCGCTTCTTACGCTGGGCAAGAATTGCATTAGCGGGGACCCAACATACTACAATACCGGTAGTATTCAAATTATAGGTACAGTAAGCTCCTATGAAGACCTGGCAATCATAGCTGGAGACAACATTACCTCAGACAGCAACGGTCAGATTGCGACCAACGGTCATAATCTTTTGATGATTGCAGGAGCAAATATAACCAGTTCTTGCGCTGGCTGCACAGATCTTGGCACTGTTGGTCCTACTTCTAGGGGAATTACTCCCACTGATGTAGTTGCTACGGGAGTCGTCACCGTCAGCTTGACTGGTGGCACAGGTGGCAATATTGATCTGAGCAATAGTACGGTGTCTCCAGTAATTGACACAAGATCGAATAGTGGTGCCGGTGGAAATGTAACTCTGGTTTCCCTGGCTAATGGCACTCATGGAGGAAATGTAACCACCGGATCAGGTGATATCAACAGTTCGGGCACCGATGATGGAGCTGGTGGCAATGTGACAATTTATGCTGGTGCCAGTTCCGCTAATCAAATTACATCCATTGCAGTCGGAAACATAATTACAAACGGTGGGACGTCCAACGGCTCTTCCGGAAATGTAACATTGCAAACAGCTCAGGCTGTAACATCTAATAATGCAGCACTAATTTTCAATGAACATGGTGATATCACTAGCGGCAATACAATTCAGCCCGGTTCTTCTCTTCGGTACGCAGGTGTTGCTACCGGTCGAATCGACACGCGCATTGACTATAGCGGAACAGGATCTGCAGGAAATGTGACTATAAAAGCTTTTTATGATATTCGCACCTCTACCATTTTTGCTCACAATCTGGGTACAGGAGCAGGCGGTACACTGACTGTGACATCAGCAAATGGTTCTTACTCCGCTCCGGAAATCAACACCTACGAAAATAACGGCTCCGGGGCAGCAGGCAGTGTCATCATCTCAACTAATGGCTCTATAGACCTGACGACCATAAGCGGAGGCGACCACTGCATTCATGCCTTCAACTTTGGCACCGGCGCAGGTGGTACAGTCACCTTATTGTCACAGAGCGGTTCGGTCTCAACTCATTCAATTCAGACCTTTGTCGACAACGAGTCAGGCAACGCGGCAGCAGGCAATGTGACAATCTCAACTTTTGGATCTATTAATACACACGGATTCAACATTGAAACCTATAACAATGACGTAGGATCAGGCGGTGCTGTTACTTTGTCATCCAAGAATGACAGTATCACCATTGAAAACATCCTCACACATTCCGGGAGCAACGGTTACGCAGGGGTGGTAAACATTATGGCTGGCAAGACTATATCGGTTGCCGGTATTGACACCAACAGCAACAACGGTATTTCTGCAGGTCCGATTACTCTTATTGCCGGTCAAGATATCAGTATAGGTACCAGCGGGATTTACACAGTTGGAAACACCAACGCCGAAGCTATCTTTACTAAAGCTGGCGACGTTAATCTAATTGCGCAGGGCAACATAACAGTCTCTGGTGCAATTAATACTAGCTATGTCGGCACCACCGGCACCTACCTCTGTATGACCTGTAATGGTGGAGCTGTTACGCTCACTGCACGTGGGTATGTTCATAGCACAAATATAGTAAGCGATGCCGTCTACTCGGATAACAGCACACCTGGGAATCAGGGAGGCGCGGTAACAATTACGGCTGGAGCCGACATAAGCACAGGCGAAATCGATTCGTGGGGTGGCGCTGGTAATGGAGGAGCTGTTACCCTGACAGCTGGAACAAATATCAGCAACAATGGTACCAACATCAACTCGTATGCCAATGGTAATGCCGGCACAGGAAACGGCGGTGCAGTAACTCTTTCCAGTGGAACATTTATCATCACAGGTCAAATAGACACCGACGCCACCAGAGGATATTCGGGCGGTGCTGTTACTATCACATCCGCTGGCAATGCAATTACTACTGGTAGCATAGATGCCGCCGGCGGCGCTGCTAATGGCGGTTCAGTCGGTATAACCGCTGCAGGAGCTGTTGTTGTCAACAATATTACCACTTACGGAGTAAATGCATACGCCGGAAATGTTTTTGTGTCATCAGGATTCTCCTCAGCAGCCTTAAGGGTTGGACAGATTGATACAAGTTCCGGTGTAGCTGGAGGAGCCGGCACCATTTTCCTCGGCGCCGCAAATAATCCCAGCGGCTCAAATGGCTTTGCCGGTTCAAACACTTACATATCATATTCACTACAGAGCACACAGGTGGTATCACCAACACCGGCTCAAGCGTATCTTTTCTACAACAATCCCGCCACCAATCCAAGCACCATAACCGGTGACACCACAATACATATCACCACAGGCACAACTGGCGTCAACATTTATCCAGGAGCTTATGTCGGGAATATTGGCAGCAGCGTTGCTGCAGTGAATCTAACCCTGGATCTCGGCGGAGACAGCCGCACCATAGCCCCCATCGTTGCTGCTGGCAACATGTATATGGCATCCTTTGCAGCCAATAATACAGCCGGTGGTCCTTCAAGCTACCAGAACGACGGCTATCCGATACTGCTGGTATCCGGAGGTACAACAGGCATACTGCTCACCGGCACAGTCACATCAAATCCATATCCATCCTCTGGCGGTAACATCGGCAATATATATATGCTATCCATGGGAAGCGGAAGCAGTATCACCCAAAGAACAGGGGCGCTCAGTTTCGAGGCAAACAACCTGATATTACGAGCGGGCGGCGGGGGGATTGATGCCTATGCTCCATACAATGTAGTTGTGAACACAACTGGCGATATTCGCATGCTCGATGCCATCAATATCAATAGTGGCTCATATTCAACCAATGGCAGTCTTTTACTTAGCTCCGGTTCGGCAATTTTGGTAACAGGAGCTATTAGTACTTCTAACAGTGGCAGTGGCGGTGGCGGTGCAGTAGATCTCACATCTGCTGGATCTGTTACAACTGGAAGTATACAAACACTGGTTCACGGTAGCAGCGGCAACGGCGGCGCAGTTACTATTACAGCCGGAGAATCTATTACCATAATTGGTAATATAGACACTGATGTATACAACGGACACGACGTTCATGGCGGTGCCGTTACTCTTACTGCCGACCAGTCAATTATCGCAACCGGAAACATCGTCACAGCGGGTGGAACGGGAGGAACTGCCAATTATGGTGGCGCCGTTACACTGACTGCTAGAGGGTTTATTGTCACTACCGGCTATATAATCACAGAAGGCTTCTCTGCCCCCGGCGGTGGCACAGTCAACCTCACGGCCGGCACGAGCATTAACAGCGGCGAAATCGATACAGATGCCCAGTTGAGTTATGGCGTCACCGGCGGCGCCATAACTCTTACAGCTGGCACATCTATCTCCATTACAAGCTCTGATGGAACTTACGCGATGCTCACAGTTGGTGGCAGCGGCGATGGCGGAGCTGTTACTCTTACAGCTGGAGGCTTTATAAATACGAATGGCTATGAGATCTATACAGCTGCCGGACGGAGCGGAAACGGCGGTGCGGTCACTATTACAGCCGGAGGCAACAGTAGTGGTTGTATCTATACTGGTGAGATTGATACAGATGCCGTCTACAGCAGCGGCATACATGGCGTCAATGGCGGAGCTGTGACTCTTACCTGTGGGAATTCCATTTTGATTAATGGTACAGGGGGCACCAGCGGCATCAATACAGTTGGCGGCAGCGGCAACGGCGGCTCGGTAATGGTCATGGCTGGGACCTCAATCGTGATTACTGACGGATCTAGCGCAGCTATTGATACGCATGCTGACAGCGGTAGCGGCGGGTCTGTTGCGCTGGTCGCCGGTGATATTATTCGCACTGGCGGCATTTCAGCCTACACTGCCAGTAATATTGGCAACAATGGCGCAGGCAACGTTTTTGTTTCATCAGGAAGCGGCAACACCGGCACCCCGGTCCCAGCCATTTCTATAACCTCGATTGATACCAGTGCTGCCTCAGGAAGTCACGTCGGTCACATATTTCTCGGTGCCGATTCAGGCAGCAGCACTACAGATAATGGAATTTCTTCAAACTCAATGAGCTCTGCTGGAGCCATTCAATTTAGCACCACAAGCGGACAATCTCAGACAACGCCCAATCCATACCTGTTCTACGACACTGGCTCGACATCAATAACATTAGGCACAACAATAAGAGTTGTTTATGTAGATGATTCGCGCGCAGTTAACATTCAGCCAGGGAACTATAGCGCTATCGGCTCACCTTCTCCCGGGTTACCTGTAGCTCTCACCCTTGACCTTGGCGGAGACAGCCGAACCATTGTCCCCGTCTGTGCCTCAGGGAACATCTATCTCAGTGGACTTAACATAAGGCAGTACGAAACAGTGGTTGGCACCGGCTATACCGAAGCTATCGTAAGCGGTATCGCGGCTGATACTGGAATATTTCTTAGCGGCAATGTGAACGATCCAGCCGTATCAAACGCCAGGATCAACAATGTGTATATGGCTGCCCTTGGGATAGGCTCAGTCGGTGATGACTATGATAGCCCCGGAACAATTTCTGGCAATGCATTAAGTCTATTTGCCACTGGTAACAACATTGGAGTACCTGGCAATGTTCTTACCAGTTCTCCCTCGATAACGGTGGCAGCTTATGGCAATCTTTTACTCGAAAGCCACTATGCCAATACTCTGACTGTTAACGCAGGGATAGCCAATAATCGGGGAGTCTTTAACCTCACGGCGGCAGGAAATATAGAAATGAACGGAGCAATTGTCGCTGATTCCATTTTTGTGGACAACTCGGGAAGCACAGGCAACATTACTGTTTCTGCACCGGCAATAGCACAATTTGCTGAATTTGACACAGCTGGAACATTTATGTCTAGCAGCATTATAGGGGGAGCATCACAGATAATAGCCATCATATCTCCGTGGATAATAAACAATGGCACTATTTCGACTGCCCTCTCCGAAGGAAGGACAATATTTTATTCACCCAATGCCGACGGTTCAATTTATGTAGAAAACAACGGAATAATTAGGGCTACTGCCCACTCGTCTGTTGTGAGAATTGACGGCGGGGATGGCAGCATGGTCATAGCAAATAACGGAATAATTGATGCTGCCGGCACTTCGGGAATTATAGGGTTTAACAGCGGTCCAACCGGCGCTATTACCGTCACTGGTACAGGAAGTATGTCAGCCAGTCAGGTCAACTTTGGTAATCTGGATTTTGTCACCGCAGACATACTGCCTCCCTTTGTTACTGTAAACCCGTTTGCAGGACACTTTAGTCTGGGAAACATCTCTATTGACCAGAGTGCCATCACTGGAACTGTTCAAGTCTCAGGTACAATTCAGCCACCACAACCACCAGTTCCACATTCAGCTTCTTCACAGTCACCTGCATTGCTGTTCTGGTTAATGCTTAATGGGTTGTGGCAGGCTGAACATCTGTCGGCACAATCCATATTGAACACACAGATAGGCACACGTCTAGCCACAGATTATACGCCATGGACTACTTATCCAATGCAGCCACAGTCGTTCAATCAGTTCCCATTACAAGGCAGTGTTGCTGTTAATGCGCTGGCTAATCAAGGTGAAGCACTGTTTTCTGCAAGTTGTTTCAATGCTAACGAGCTTACCGCAATGGCTAATCAAGGAATACTCTTCGGTCCGCAGAGCACCGGCAGTTTCCTTGATTTGCTCAAAGGGCATGTTCTGCTCATGCCAACAAGCGACATAACAGTGCAAACACGCGAAGGTTTGGTTTCTATTCCTAAAGGCGCTATTGCCTGGATCATGGAGACAGGAAGTGATGTTGCAGTCTACGACTTGCACGACAGCCTGCAAACAGGTGCCATCAAAGTCACTGTCAAGGGCAAAAAGCTCAATCTCTCCCCTGGAACCCAGGTCTTGCTAAGCAGAAATGGCACAGCCAGTTTTGACACATTAAATCCTGGCAATGCAATTGCCTATCGCAATGTAAAAGTAACTGATTTGGGTGAAGGTATTAAGGCTTATGTCTGTGACTTCTCGATTGCTCACGGATTAACCAATGTCCCGGTTATACGTAACCTGCTCAAGTCAAACGACCCGGCACAGCGCAGAGCAGCCATGAAACTAATCAAGAATGCCACTATCCTTGCTGATCTTACTGGGGTTAACTACACGACTGGTAGTCAGCCAACAACACGCTGATTTGTTGCAAACACCTGCTAGCTCGGAATAACACAACTTCCGGCTGATTCCTGATTATCCGCAACCGATGTTACATAGCAGAACTCTAAAGACGGTCCTTCTTGACATCAGGCGTCATTTCTGGCTTCTCACATTGCGGTAGCGGGTCGATCCGCCTCCCTAGAAACTGCAAGAATATATATCCATCAGCCTCATTCCGCCCTACAAGCTCGGCACGGCCGCAGTATCTATCGCAGTTGAGTATGACGCAGACTGGTTTGCGCTCTTCTGCTACTCCCCGCCAGAACTCGTAAAGCTTTGTCTCAACGCCATCTTTCCGAAGCCGTAGATGCATCTCCGCCTGTTTGTCAATCCTCGCCGATTCAATAGTCACATCTTCCGCATCATCACCTATGAGAACCACTGCCTTGCGGTCTTTCGCTCCAATCCAGCTAAAACAGGGTTGCTTCTGTTTCAGAGCGATGACAGGCTGGCTCTCATTGCGCATGTAAAATCCGCCTTCAAAGTTCATTCCAAGCACATCGTTAAGTGCTCTGGTTTGCCCATCAAGCGGTCCGTTCTCCAGATAGACCTCGGCAGTTCTGAGTATATTGCCATAACGTTCATCACGCGTCCTATTCATGAACCACCTCATTCCTTTATCAGACTCCATTCTAACAGTGAGTTGCGGATTCAAGCGCCAGATGGCAAAGTTCACCAGATTACTGAAGGGAAGCTGCTGAACAGACAAAGGATCGCCACCAACGATAGGAGCATGCCTGGTTTCCCGGGTTACAGGAGGGCACAGCAGCAGGGAAGGTATGTTTTGCCAGTCCTGCACTCCCTGGCACTTCACCAGCTCAACGATCAAGACCGAAACTTTGTTTATAATGTTCAGGATGTGGACAAAAGGTTCCTTCTTACTGTTGATAATCTCCGAGTATTTTGTGAGCAAGCGGATGAACATTCACCTGTGTTCGAGTTCATCCGCCTCCAAAGCTTACTCATAAGTCAATAATTGTCCTGATACTGCTCTTCAATTAATACCGGACAACAAATTGGATGGGTGAACATGGCTGTGTTGGAAAGACTAATACAAAGGAAGAGTTTTCTCGTGAAGCACTCATTCATATTTTCTAACGCCGCACTGCTCATCATAAATACTCTGTCGATTATCTTGTTTGCCAATTTGGAGGCCAGCATTGCAGCTCCACCTGGGACACCGGCAACTGCCTCACCTGTTCCTCCTGCCGCCCACAGTTACAAAAGTTATGTCAATGTGCGCTACCGGTATTCAATAGAGTATCCCGCTGAACTGCTTTTTGCTCAGGGCGAATCGGAAAACGGCGATGGACAGAGATTTGTCTCCCATGACAATCAGGCTCAACTGACTTCGTGGGGCGAGCATGCCGTGAATACAAGCACAGGAGATCCCCAGTCGCTAACTCAACTTTATGCCACGGAGACGGAGAAGAATAGAAAAGATATCACCTACAAAACAATCGCCGGCAACTGGTACGTGACGTCCGGCATCACTGGCAGCAACATTTTCTACAGAAAGACTCTCCTGGAAGGGGGGGACTTCAAACGCTTTGAACTCACTTACCCGACCGGACAGCGTAAGTTGTTCGATCCGGTCGTAGCACATATATCCAAATCTTTTCGCTCTACTGTCTCCTCAGCTCAATCAACAAAGAATCGCTTCGGACTCCCAGGAAATGCCCTGATTTTAGAAACGGGAAATTTACCTGCTTCAGAGTGTGCCGACCGCACCCTGGTGCTCTGGATGTTGAACGCCGAAAAACATCCGTATTCTTCCGGCGAAGTTTATTCCTGCGTTGACGCTACCCGGGGGAATTATTACTCAGGGCTGCTCAGAGTTTCTCTTGTTAATACAAAAACCGATCAACTCATCAACACGGTAACAGTGGACTCGCCACCAGGATCAGAGGGGAAAACGATTGATATTCCTTATAGCATAAGGGGTGGCGAGAACTGTTTTTATCGAGTACCCGGAGCTTCCGGCAACAAGGAAGGCAAACCGAAGATCATCAATCTGGTAGACCTGAACGGGGACGGCAAAGCGCTGGAATTTGTGTTGTATAACGCTGAAAATTGCAATTTGCTGGATACAGCTCTCTTTGGTTACAGCGCCAGGCAAGATAAAGTAATTCAATACCCTGTGAAACTCAGCATTCGGGATCCAAAGGAAAAACCTGTCACTGAGTTGCGCAAGTGGGTTATTCACTTGTTCTCCAGCAAGCCCAAGAAACCCGGTTATTTCAAGTACGAGGTTGATCTCCGCGGAACACTCGGGCCGCTGGACAAGTTCGAAGTCAAGTATGACGCTGCACACGAGCTATTCACCGGTACACTGCAGAGGATCTGGTGAGTACAGTCGCTGCCAGTCTCGGGTCGATGCAGATGTCAGTCCATAACTGGAGTATCATTGCTGCAATTACGAGTGGGAGGGTGGATTAAATGGACAGTAGAGGTTTGTGGATGTGGACATCATCGTCTGTGGCAACAGGCGTAGTGATCGGTGTGGCAGTAAGTCATTTTCTATTTGCAGGATCGGCTGCAGCACAAAAGAATACAGCAGACGTAATCACGGCGCGAGCTTTTCATGTCGTGGATGCAGCCGGTAAGGTTAGGGTGAAACTCCTGGCCAAGCCCGACGGCTCAGCCGGACTGGCAGTGATGACCGCTGCTGGGACGCCGTCAGCAATGATGCTGGTAGCTGCCGACTCTCGTCCGACGATAGCCTTCTTAGACAGTTCGAGCACACTGCGTGATGCAATTTCTGTCACAGAGCAAGGCGACCTGACAATGAATGTTTTCGACAAGAAACAACAGCCAGCAGCCGCTTTTGTCATGTCCGCATCGGGTGGCCCGGCAATCAACATTGTTGACAAGAATGGCACTGTGCGCGCCCGCCTCGGCATAACCAATCCCCAATCAGCCGATCCAACTGAAACAAACCCATCACTGCTTCTTCTCGACAAATCCGGCAACGGTTTTTTCAAAGCGCCTTAGATAATTAGCTAAGCGACGTATCTCTACTTAGCTTTAGCGGCTGATTTCCGACCGGGGGCCGGTATCTTCGGTCGTGTATCTGACGTAGAAACATCGGTCAATCCCTTGCGTGGGCTGACCGGCGATGTAGCTAAAATCAGGTCATTACCGTCCCACATCTTCCTGAGTACAGGAGTTTGCACCACTGCCCGATCTCGAAGTACCTCCTCCTCAACTCGATCCCTCATAAATTCGACAGCCTCAAACAGTTTTGTGTTTGCCCCCTTCTGCCGCAAACCCTCGATCAACTTGCGCGTAAAAACGCTGTTGGCATACCTTGCTGATTCCCACGACACTTGATTCGCCTGGCTGGAGCAGACAACGATCTGCCCACTGCCAACACCTACATGGTCGGGATCGAAGTCAAACCTACGCGTGAGCCCCTTGCTGGACGTCTGCGCTGCACCGCTGTGACAGACATCAAGAATGAGCACCACTCGATCGCAATGAACTTGATCTTTTATGATCTGTGTTAGCCATTCCATGGGAATGCCTGTAGCTAGCTGATTGTCAATGTTCGTGTCGTGGGCAACAAGCATGTTGACTCCGGCAATGTCATGCTTGGCAGCACTCCCATGACTTGAGATATAAACAACAACAAGATCATCACGATTGGCTACACGAGTAAGCCAACGCTCACCAAGCGAGTTAACGATATTGTCTCTGGTTGCCATCCGGTCGGTCAGCAGCTTTACATGGTCGGGTTGGAAGTGTCCGTCCGCTACTAGATAATTGCGAAAGTCGATCGCATCCTTGGCTGCATATTTCAGATTCAGTGTTGGATCTTTGAAACTGCTGATTCCAACAACAAGCGCCCACTTATCCTTAATTGGTCGATTGGGCTTCGAAGCCGATGGTGCCGTCGGTGTGACATCAGGGATAATTCGGTGTTCGCCACCAGGCAGACTGTGGGTAATCGTCTCGGCTTGCCTTTCGCTCCTCTCTTTGGCTGCTGACTGTCCCTGTGCTCCAGAAAGACGAGACAGCTCGCGGAGCGCGGCAGCTACTCTTGGATGAGTTGGGCCAAAAGCCTTTTCGGTAATTTGAAGACTCTGCCTGCAGACCACTTCCGCCTGCGCAAATTGCCCCTGAGCGGTGTACACGTCGGCTAGATTCTGAAGAATGAGGGCAAGATTGGGATGTTCCGCTCCTAGTGCCCTTTGCTGTATCGAAATAGCACGACGGTAGAACGGCTCAGCCTCAGCGTATCGGCCCTGCCTGGCAAGCAATAGACCAAGGTTATTCAAACTGATAGCCACCTGAGAATTGCCATCGCCCAGAGACTTTTCTCTGATCGCAAGCGCTTGCCGATAGAGCGCTTCAGCTTCTGCCCACCTGCCCTGGTCATCAAGCATGGACGCCAGATTGTTCATGCACAAAGCGCAATCCGGATGGTCCGGACCGAGAGCCTTTTCCCAGATGGCAAGTGATCGCCTGTAGAGACTTTCAGCATCTTTGTACTTGCCCTGCTTGCAAGCCAACAGTGCCAGATTGTTCAGTACAGTCCCTACAGCCCCGTCGTCCGGTCCAAGCGTCGTCTCCCTTATCTTGAGGCTCCGTTTTAAGAGCAGCTCTGATTCTTCGTACCGCAGCTCATCTTGAAGAATCATTCCGAGGTTGTTGAGCACCACAGAAGCGGCCAGTCCGTCCTTTCCCAGCTGTTTCTCCACAATTGCCAGGGTGCGTCTGCTCAGAGGCTCGGCATCAGATAGTTTGCCTTGCTGCTGATAGCACATGGCCAGATTGCTCATTGTTCTAGCCAGATCAAGGTTGTCAGGTGGCAACTTGGCTTCCTGAATGGACAAAACCCGCTTAAAAAGCGGCTCGGCGTTCTCAGGCTTGCCTGCGTCCACCAGAAGTACTGCCAGAGTGTTGAGGCTGTCACACAACTTGTCATCTGACTTTCCACCGTTGTCAGCCTCACGCACCGCTGCTGAAAAGAGCTCTTCAGCCCTTTTGTAGTCACCTTTGTTACGAGCCTCAAGTCCGGACTGAGTATACGCTGACCACAGATCACTATCTGCCAGAGATCCCTGCACTGCCCAAATCAGGAGCGAAGACACCAGCACTGCAATGTACCCTTGATGATGCATGACTATTAGACACCTCGCTGTTCCCTATAAGCTCTCTCATCAAACAAATATCCATAAGCTCTAGTCTAACTGCCTTTCATTTTCCACGCTTCGTTGCATGAGTTTGCAGAGATAGTGTGTAGCAATTGTAAGCTGTGCATTTTCGGGCAAAAAGATAGGAAATGGCGTAACCAAGCATCACCACCAGCAACAGCGCGTTGATACCTATTCACGAATTCGTCTGAGGAAAGATAATTCAAGCTTGTTCTCTGGTTTTATATTTTCCATGATGGACAAGCTCTGTCTTCAACGTTCCAATTGACACCAGACAATTGCTTTGCCTTAGCGCCCTGCAGATGGATATGAGAACGAACCATGCGACTGGGTAACAAGCATCAGGCACGCTGGCATCTTGAGCAGTTTTTTCAACACATGCCCATCATCCGGATACTTACCGTCCATAACAGCGCTCACAACCTTACAATGCTGGAATAGCGCCACTAACGATACCTCACATGTCGCCATTACTGCACCATCTTGAATATGAGTTACCCTCATGCGGCGTCGCCCAATGGAATCATGCGCTACCGCTTGCAGCAACGCTTGCTCCGAACTGCCTACAACAACTTCGCATCCAACAGCAACATTACTTGCACGGTTGCCAATGGACACCTTTACTGAATCTGGTGCCTCCTCATACAGATTCCTCAATGTAAAAATATCGTTCCTGAACGACACCATCATTGCAACGCCCTTCTTGGCATTGACGAGATAATGCCCGACCCTGAGCGTAGCAGGCTGCTCAGCTACGACAAGAGCATCACCACGTTTGAGCTGAGCTGGGTGGCTGTTTGTGTCAATCTGACAGTCAGCAGACTGATGTACAAACAAACCATGTCCAGACTTCAATATCGCAGGCACTACGGATGCTGATGGTACTGGAACTGCTTGGGTGTAAGCAATTGGGGCTAATCCACCTTCAGTAGAATCAGTCACAAAGGATTCAGGAGTTGACGATACGAGCGGTAGCGTCACAGGTGTCTGTAGACTTAGCGGCGCGGTCAGTCTGTTGTCTTCAGCGTTCACCTCCCGCGCCAGATCTTTGAGTTGCCCTTGCAAAATCTCGCCTAAGCAGTCACGGCATTGCAACAATGAGTCGTTGCGGAACATCTCGCGTCTGTCAAATCTATTCCTGTCCATTTTCACCCCAGGCAGCACTATAGTGGCCTTCACCAGCACCACACGTGCTGTTCCATCGACTGGTATCAGCTCGTCATCTTCTGTATTGATTCCAGCCAGGACAATTTCTTCCCCAGACTTGGTGGTAATGGTTATAGACTTGCCACCAATTGATGCTACCAAATCAATGTCAGAGTTGCCCAGGTTGGCTACCCGCATTACTCCTGAAGATTTCTGCTCAACTATAACAGTTCCAGATGGCGGCACATTTACAACACTGTTACTGAGCTTGATTTTGGTCGCACGCTTGTCAGCTACCGCAAGCAATCTACCTTGATGCAATACAACTGCACCGCTCTTGCTTGTTCCAATCTGTGTACCCAAGGCCGCAACCATGTGACTACGGCTCTCGCCAGTTCCTACTACCACTAATTGGCATGGTCCGTCAGATACTGCATAGCCTTCATCTGTGCTCACCGGTGAGCGGAGAATCTTCAAAGTCGGCAGACAAGGCGCAATAGTAGGCAGTATTGTAGGTCCGTATACAGGCGTCTTGTCCGTCTGAATTGGTTGCGCCGGTGCCAAAGGCGGCATAGCTATAAAAAACTCAACATGCGGCGGTGGTGGTGGTGGTGGCGGGCAGCCAGGACAATTTGGAGGATTCGGTGGGTTCGGTCCTGGCTCGGAACTCAAAGACGGACCTATGGCTGTAATATTTACACCACTAACCAAAATGTTAGTTGGCGGATCTATTGTAATGACACCACCATTTGGCAGAACTGTCGAATGTAGCCCTGTAATGCTGCCCTGCTCTGATGCTATTCAGGCAACATATCCACCACCGGCTGGCTTTGTGATTACATTGATGAACGTTACGTCCCCCCTGACTATCTTGTTACCTGCAGACACACGCGATTTTGCTGTAGCTGTTATTGCTGCGTCATACGCTTCCCAACCAAGCCAAGAAGTGCCGGACAGCAACATTAAGCCTCCACCGGCATATTCCGGTATCTGCTGTCCATCTATGATCCAAACAGTTCTACTTCCTGTATAACGAGCCAGCGCCAACAAATTTGCACCGCCTTGAACATTGAGGGCACTGCTGCCATAAGCTACAACGTTGCCACCTATGGCATTCAACACCGGTACAGCTCCCACTGTATCCATACCCAAATTGACAGTGCCATTGACGCTGCGGATCTGAATGTCTTTGCCATTGCTGGTAACAGTTGCACCATTTTCTATTGCAACATCTCCTTGGGCGCTCTCCAGTCTGACGGTTCCACTCACCAATATCGCACCGGACGGCAGTGTCTTGGTCAAATCAGCAGAACTATCGTGCGAACCTCCTGAAACCACTGCCGACAGACCTCCAGAGACACCAATGTTCACCCCTAGAGACCCCACAATAGCCACGTTTTGGGCAGCTACAACCGAACCACCATCTACAACGGTTGCCGTGCTACCCCAGGAAGTCAGGTTGATATCAGTAGCTGTTGAGTTGACATTAGAAATTTGCATCGCGTCAGTGGACCAGGACTGAATGTCAACACTACTACCTCCAGCTACAAGTATTCCAGATACTGCGTTGGCATTTACGTTTACCGGGTTGTGTCCACCATTGAAATTGATGTTCCCACCAGCAACTATTCGACCATTATCCGATCCGCCAGTTATTGTAATGCTTCCAGCCGTTGTTGAATTAAACACCACATCTCCTGTTGCATTCAATGATGATGTTGGCGTGCTGAAATGAGCAGTTAACTGCCCGGTGACGCCTTGAACAGACAGCTGTCCACCAGTGGCGCTTAAATTATTGTTGACATTTAAAAGAGCCGTTGTAAAGCTTTCACTCTGAGCACTGGTGTCACCTGCAGTGCTTATGCCAGCGTCTGCCCGAAGTTGGAAAACTTGCCCAGCAGCCGATGCTTCCAACGTCACTGCGCCGGTGTTCGTTATATAAACACTACCAGCACCACCGGTGTTCGCGGATAAGCTACTTGCAGTAGTGGCTAGTGAAGCTGCAACACTGCCAATATTGCCAGTTCCTGACACTAATGTCAGTGTTGCGGCACCCAAAGTGGCAGTCCCGCCAATATTGCCTTCACCATCAACATTTACACTGAACGTATTACCTGCAGTCGCATTTGCATTTATCGCAACCGACCCATTTGAACCACTTGCTGTCGTTATGACAATGTCACCAGCAGTCAACAGCCTAGTCAGTGTGACATCTGTACTATTTGCAAGTGAGAACATGTTGCTGTTGCCAGCATGCGATGCACCAAGATTCAATGCTCCAGTGTTCAATATGTATACATCTCCACCGGTATTCGCCGTCATGCTAAAGGCTTGCGTCTTTAGAACATTGGCACCAGTACCAATGCTGCCTGAACCTGACACCAATGTCACAGTCTGCGCTCCTACCGTTCCAGTTCCACTTATATTGCCTGCACCATCAGCATTCAATGTTAGCGCACTCCCGGCTGTCTGACTGGCATTCACTATTATCGAACTATTTGACCCCACAGCCGTTGCTATCACCACAGTCCCTGCTGTCAATGAATCAGAAAGTGTGAAATCTGCACTATTAGTCAACGAGAATGTCTTACTGCTTCCCGCGCTCGATGCCCCAAGGTCCAATGCTCCCGTGTTATAGATATACACATTACCCATAGTATTCGCTGTCATATTCGACGCCTGCGTATTCAACACTGCTGAGCTAGCTCCAATATCGCCAGAACCCGAAGTCAACGTGATTGTTGGCGCAACCAACGGCACGGTGCTTGTAATATTTCCAGTTCCATCGGCGCTCAACGTAATCGTTTGAACTGCACTTGTGACAATTCCAAGTAATGTTGGACTTACATTGATTGCAATTGATCCATTGGAGCCGCTGGCAGTTGTTATCACCACATTGCCTGCTGTCAACGAATTAGACAACGTGAAGTCTGTGCTATTTGTGAGCGAGAATGTATTGTTGTCTCCGGCATGCGAGCCTTCCAGGTTTAACACTCCTATGTTCGATATGTACACATCTCCACCGGCATTGGCTGCCATATTCGATGCCTGCGTGTTCAATATGTGAGTGCCTGTGCCTATATTTCCGCTATCGGAAACCAACGTCACCGTCATCGCACGAACCGTTGCAGTTCCGAAACCGTTGCACGAAGTACACCCTTGAGTTGAGTGCTCACGCGCGGGAAGATGGGCTAGTCTCAGTTCATTAGGTTGGCTGAAAGTGGTTTTGTCTTTGAGCCAACCAGCGGTCCGGAAGGAAGTCGTCAATTTGAG
>CAILLX010000013.1 GCA_903835185.1 uncultured bacterium
CGCGAAGGGCTCTAATGTTGGATGATTTTTTCATAGTTGATCCTCTTTAAAAGTGGCTTTGTTGTTGTAACCAAAACCTTACCAGGCTAGTCCTGGAGGGGATCAACTAAATTTTCAACTATGAACGGGACAAGCTCTGTTACAGTGGTGCAACTGCTCCCGGTGGCAAGGCGCTCAGGCAGGCGTCCAACTTCAATGCACAGGATATTGCCCTGGGAACGGGACAGTTAGTAATCTGTTCCAGTGACGTAAATCAGCGTTCATGGGAATCTAGTAGTTTTACCAATGGAATATTCACGAAGAGACTGATTGAAGCATTGCGGCGAAATGGAAATCGTACGACGCTTGGCGAAGCGTTCAATTTTATGCGAGAGCAGGTGCAGGATGAGGTGCGCCGGGAGCATGGAGCAACGCAGACACCTTGCATGAATGGCAAGTGGCAGGGTAACGATCTGATATTAGCGGTATCTCCAGCAGCACCACGTCGAGGGTTGGCTGTGCCTAAACCGGTTAGTGCCTCCGCTGCGACCGCCGCACCGGAGCGGTCAAAAACCACCCAGCGGGAGGTGCCGAAGTCTGCCGGTCACAGAGCTAGCCGATGATTACTCCAAAGTGAGTAAGGAGAGGTGTTTCCAACGGCAGCACATCGGAAAGTGCCCAAAGCTCCAAATGAGGCCAGTTCAGTGCTCAGTCAACTTCTGCGACAAGAGAACGCAACGGCGAACGATTGAGTTCAGCCTAAGTCCAATACCGTACAGCTAAGACGTAGGTGCGCGTCGGGACGCGCCTGCTGGGCGGCTCGCGAGCCGCCGCTACAAGTTGTAGACCGCTTATCTAAACGGTATTGAGCCTAAGCCCTGATTGAGATGTCAGGATCTGTTCTGGTGTACCTTTCAACACAAAGCTTGGTGTACAATCTGGTAACTTACAGGCACGATGATAAATAGCTTTATGCGATGTTTATTACTAGTTATATTATTACTCGCCTGCTGCGTGGCTCCAGCAGTTGCCAGTGCGATCAGATCAGTGCCAGGATTTTCAGCAAACGCATTATCTCGCAACGATGATGGATCAAGCTTCCCGGTGCAAATCGGTTTCCCGATCAATTTTTTCGGGCGCCAGTACGACAAAGTGTACGTCAACAATAACGGTAATATCACTTTCGACTTTCCTTTGCCAGTGTACACACCGTTTGGTCTTACTGGCACGCGCCAGGTTATTATTGCACCATTCTTTGCTGACGTTGATACCAGAAACACGACTTCAGGCTTTGTCACTTATGGCAGCAGCATTGTTCATGGCAAGCGCATGTTTGGAGTTAACTACTTCAACGTAGGGTACTACAATGCTCGTGCCGACAAGCGCAATACGTTTCAGTTGATCCTTATTGATCGGTCTGATACAGGATCTGGCAACTTCGATATTGAATTCAATTATGATACGCTGACATGGGAAACAGGAGATGCAAGCGGCGGCTCGTTAGGTTTTGGTGGTGCCTCTGCTCATGCCGGCTACTCAAATGGCAACGGTACCCCTGGCACTTCTTTCGAAATTGCGGGATCCGGACGCAACGGTTTCTTCTTAAACTCAGCAAGGACAGGTCTGGTTTGGAGCTCTTCGCCAGGTGATCCGAGGGGACGATACGTTTTTAAGGCTCGCAACGGTACAGTGCAGAGTAACGTGCCCGGCGAAAATGTTCCGCCACCGCCACCGGAGACACCGCCTGATTTAAACTGAAAAATGGCATGGGACGGAAAACCCGCTTCTATTGCCCTGGTTCATTCGTGCCTGCTGGCGTGTCGTGGCTGGACTTCGTTTGAGCATCTATGGACGGATGATGCTGCCCGGCAATGTCCCGTGACAGATTCGTGTTCATTATTAGCGTTCCACAGTCTTTCATAATTGATGCAATCATGACATCTCTCGAACCGGCGCCGGTTTTGTATATTGCAGAGATGCGATCATTTACTTTCTCAGACTCAGTCGTTTGTGCATATGCTGAGTAGTGGGTAGCTAGTTCCCTGAGCTTAAGAGCCAGCTCCAGCGAGCTCTTGCCATATTGTTTTTCAGCAATTGCTACGACCCGTTTGTATAATTCTTCCGCTTTGGCTTGATTGCCGTTCTTGTCATAGGTATCGGCCAACTGTTCCAGATAATCGATCATTGTGCTGTTGTCTTCTTTGTTCTTTTCCATGATTGCAATTGCCTGTTCATACAAGGCAATCAATTCCGGAGTAGTTCCGGTATTTTTTGTACAGTCAATCAAGGATCCCAGGATTTCCAATTTGTCGAAGTCTCTCGCCATTGCCAGATGTTGGAGGACGTCTACTTCTTCAGGCATTCCGGCATAGGACGGTGGCAACGTTTTTTGCATGATGGATAGAGCGGTCTTGTACAGAGGCACTGCCAGGTCGAATTTTTTGGCATTCCTGTACACGTCCGCCAGGCGGCATGTAGCCTCAAGTGTAGCTGGATGCTCTGCAGCACAACGTTGCTGTATGTTCTTCAGTGCGTCTTTATACACATCTTCTATGGCAGTTTCATTGCCTTCTTGAGCATAGCAATCCATTAGCTGCTGCATGCAACTAGCTGCATCCGGAGAGGTTGGACCATCTACAGTCTGCCAGATTTCTGCGAGGCGCTTGTAGCAGTCTTCTGCGCTGCGATATTCTTTGCGGCTCCGCTGTGTTTCAGCCAGATTGAGGTAGTAACTTGCAAGTATGGATAACTCTGCGGTTGTTGCCGCTGTCGGTGACGGAATGTTGTTCTGACAAATAGACAAGGCATCATTATAAATGGCTGCTGCATCGTCCTTGCGATAAGGATGATCGGCCATCATGCGCCCGATTGAGGCAAGCATACGCAAAGTTTGCTGTCGTCCACCTTGCTGTGACGATAACATATGAATGGACTGCCGGAGCAGTCCATTAGACTCAGTTGCTTGACCATTGTGAAACAAAGCTTGTGCTTGATTGCCCAGATAAATGGGAACCTGGATACTTTGTGAACCGAAAGCTTCTCTGGTTGCTTGTAATCCTTTGTTGTAAAAATCGCCGGCTTTCTTCGTCTGCCCTAACGCTAAATATGCATCTCCCAGCAAACGATAGCTCTCAGCTCTTGGTGCATCATCAATTATGATTCGCTCGGCATCCTGGCGTGCTGCCTCCAATTGCTTTACTGCATCAGTGGCTTTACCGTCTTCCAATAACTTGGTGCCGGCATCCAGATGTTTTTTCCAACTACTCTTCGCTCCGGACAGTTCAATAGTGGCAATTTTTTCGATTGCGGACCGCCGTTTATTTATCTCCTCGAATTCTTTATGCATGTGTAAACGGGAATAAATGTCCGACAGGATGCCAAACGTCGTATAAATTTTCTTGTCACCAGGCGATAGCTTCTTCTTCCATAATTGCAGGAGTCTGGTGTAGTAATGCGCTGCCTCTGCAAGCTTGTTCTGTTTGAGCAGTGAATCTCCCATCCCATTCAGCAAGTCCAGTACTTTTTGACTGTCCGGTTTAGCTTTTTCTATGATTTTTAAGGCTCGTTCATAATTGGCAGTGGCTTGATCATATTTGCCGAACTGGTAGTAGTAGTCGGCGAGATTGCTAACTTTGAGTCCGACATAAACACTGTTGGGACCATATTTCTGCTCGAAGTCATGAATATTTTCTATGATTGCCGCTTCACCAGAAGCTCCGGGCTGTGCCACAAGCGGCAGCATGGCTTGCATAAATACAAGTATCAAAAGAACAAGAATTCTCTGCGCCGGCTTCATGTTTTAATCGGGAATGATGTCTGTTAGACCCTGCATTGTTAAATATTCACGGAACAATGTTACTAAGTCGTTGCCTCTCAATTCTGCAACTGGTGTGAATGGCTGAATTTGATCTGATACACCGGCTACATGATAGATGGCAATTGCATTACCATCCTGATCGAACTGTTTGATCACACCAGAGCATTTGATCCGGTTGCGATCCATACGTGTATAGGTCTGCAAGCTCTCATCCTGGGTGCATTTGACAATTTTGCCAGTTTTCTTATTGACTCGGACTCGCTTTGAGCGATATTCAATAACTGCCTTGTCTTTGTTAATTTTTATCGGTTTGATGAGCACTACTATTGTTTTTTCGGTTTCATCCGACTGAGGATAATATGTTTCCCGATTATAGGGAACCGCTGCACAATGCCAGATGCCGCCAAGCTTGTCCGTCTGATGTCCCAGAACTATTGAGGCACGCTCAGCTTTGAACTCGTATGGTGCGGAGGTCTTTTCGCCAGTCTTCAGGTCCTGTTTGTAAAGCCTTGTCAAACTCTGATTTTGCAAAGCCCATGCACCTGCCAACCATTCAGGGATATTGAACCACTGAATTGTGGTGCTTGTCTTTTTTAGCACGTTGGGATCGAAAGAAACTCCTGACCGTAAGTAGCTCTCCACTGGCGGCAGCCTGTCCGAGTAATTCACCTCTCCTTGCAGTACATCTTCTGTCGCTGCAGATGCAATGCCAGTGGCGACAAGAATCATTGCGACGGACGCCAAAGGAAGCAAATATCGCGAGGTCTGGTTGAGTGGACGGCAACATGGATGAGTACGCTTAATCAGCAGGTAAGCCAAGTCTGAGTGCGGATGACAGAAGCTCTTTCTCATGATCGAAAAACCTGATGTGCGTGACAGTGGCTGGAAGTGATGCAAATGCCAAGGTTACAAGAACCTAAATATATACCTTATCCCCCGGTTGGTCCACTCTGGTAGCGTAGAACGCAATTCTGCGAACCTGCTTAGAAACATAGGAAGTGTCCAAGATTATCAACCGACTCTTCTGTGCCCTGCTCTAAGCGGTTTGCCTGCTCCAGCGGTACTGGTTAATCCAGGTGCAATCGAGAATTTGATGGCAACGCTTTAGGGCTCTGTTGCAAGTATGCGTTTTGCGGTAGAATAGCCAGCAAAATGGCGTTTCTGAGCCATTCATCAAAGTGCAATAGTCCATTGCTGAATAATAGCCACAGAGATTGATGGGTGTTTTAGCAAACTCAATTACGGCGGTTTGAATGCCGAGATTGTCAAGCGCTAAATGCAGAACTGGTTGCCTTCTCCAATCCTCTAACATAATGACAATGATATGTACCCAACTCCGAATACTCTGCTTGGCGGTGCTTTGTGTGGTGGCAAGTATTTTTCCTGCTGCGCGTGCTTCTGTTCTTGCAGATACCTGGGTGCATACTACTGTGCTTGTAACTAATCCTAAAGGCGAGACAGGAAGCGGATTTCTCATGCAACGCTCCTTGGCGGGTGATGCATCTGAAGGGAAGATTTTTCTTGTTACAAACAAGCACGTCATTGGTAAAACGGAGCAGTTGCGAAACATGGCGAACACCCTTGTATTGGTGTTCAACGCAAAGGAGAAGACTGGAGCTGTTAAAGCTAGGCTTCTCATTGTTCCACTTCGGAATCGCCAGCTGCTGTGGAAGGGACATCTGGACCCAAATGTGGATGTGGCCGCAATAGATGTGACTGCTGTTCTGAAATACCATCCGGAAATCCAGTTCAAGGTGGCATCTTACGATACGCTCGCCACAGAGCAAACATTCAAGGATTATGACGTTACTGCCGGACAAGACATTTTGCTAATCGGATATCCGTTGGGCTGTCGTTCTGCTCGAACAATCTTCCCGCTTATCAGGCAGGGCATCATTGCAAGCGATCCGCAAGAACCGATAACCATTGCAGAAAAGCCGGGTGTTGAACTGCCAGCATTTTATATTGAATCTTTCGCTGTACCAGGGAATAGTGGAGGACCTGTCATTTTGCGACCAGGTCTCTTTCACCTTGATCCGAAAGCCAATTCAATTGTCACAGGCAGTATTCCGCCACTGTTAGTAGGAATTCAGAGTATGGCGCCCACAGGCTTGGAACAAGCCAAAACCATTGCCGGAGATAAAATTACAGATCTTCCGTTTGTTTACTCTCCTTATTTCGCTGGGCTGGCTGTAGTATTTCGAGCTGATACCATAAGGCAAACGATAGAGCAGTTCTTTAACGTTTTTGCAGCAGCTTCTAAGCTGGACATTCCTGATCAGCCGCAAATGAAAATGAAGATCCATCACGACTCGCATTGATCTTAGTTCTTGTCCGCCACAGGTCAGGTCCAAATCACCCAGATCTCGCGACAGGATTTTACAATCTGGCAGTGCTGTACCAAAGCTAGAGAAAGTACTCGAAGGCAGAGCCCTTGTACAAGCGGGCTCTAGCACTACGCGAGAAGGCACTTGGACCAAATCATCCCGATGTTGTACCAAGAAGCCATCGCAATCCCTCAAGCAGGTACCTTAGTACCTCTCTACAGGATGCTTCCATGAACAAAGCCATCGCAATAATGTAATAAACATGAGCGACTTATCCAGGTGAACCTTGTACCAGGTTACTTGGTCAGGTGTTTTGGCCCTATCAATCTTGTCCCAATGTTCTTGTTGTCGCTCCATTATCGAAACCGTTGCACGAAGTACACCCTTGAGTTGAGTGCTCACGCGCGGGAAGATGGGCTAGTCTCAGTTCATTAGGTTGGCTGAAAGTGGTTTTGTCTTTGAGCCAACCAGCGGTCCGGAAGGAAGTCGTCAATTTGAG
>CAILLX010000014.1 GCA_903835185.1 uncultured bacterium
CAGGCTGCCAAACGAAGTGCGCGCGGTTATGTCCGCTTCTCTACCATTCGAGTAGTGATCTTTCTTCGACTCGGCAAGCTGGATTTCTCAAAAATCAACCCGTATATACAAAGTTCACCCACCTAAATTTCAATAGAGCCCGATTAAATATAAGGAAGAGCTGGAACGGTCAAAACGATTTGCCGCCCCTATAGTCACAGAAATTGAAGCAGCCGGTCCCTTTTATGAAGCAGAAGAGTATCATCAGAACTATTATGCCAAGCATGGTGCTGTATGCTTCTAGAGAAGATGTCAGGACTAACGGTTTTGAAGAATACTATAGTTAACCACCCGAGATTATGGATAGTTTGTCTGGCACTGCTGATGGTGCTGGGATCTTGCGTTTACAGCAAGGAGCAAAAAGGAATGTCTACAGCAGAAGAAAAAAGCAAACAGGAAATACGTCATCTGCCTGACAGCTACTGGAAGAAGCGGCTCGATCCCCAGGTTTATCAAGTCACTCGTTGCAGCGCTACAGAGCCGCCGTTTACGGGCAAATACTGGAACAAACACGATGCTGGCATGTACCGTTGCAGCAACTGCGGTTTACCACTCTTCGATTCTACCGACAAGTTCGACTCAGGATCAGGCTGGCCTAGTTTTACCAGAGCAGAGAACGGTTCTGTAGAAACACGTGCCGACTCATCACATCTGATGGTCCGCGACGAGGTTATCTGTAAACATTGTGGCGCCCATTTAGGTCATTTATTTAATGATGGACCGGCACCTACCGGAAAAAGATTCTGTATTAACTCTGCTGCACTCCAATTTGAAGATAAACAATCTCAAAAGTGAACCAGCAGCGCCGATTAAAGGCCAGTTGCAAAATCCTGACATATCACATTACAGCGGCTCATCCTTCACATAATAGCCGCAGTTGTGCTGTACAATTCCACAGTGCCGGCGCCATCCAACACAGTTATCCTTCTGAAGCAACAAGATTCAGTTTGTTTGCAAGGAGTAAATCTGGTGAACATTGGTCAGCCTGTCATAAAGTCTGGCAGTTAGAGGTCAAATGGTGCTTGCAACAAAAACAGCGCTGCAAGAAATTATAGCCAGACACTGGGGTATCCATCAGCTCAGAGCATTGCAAGAGCCGGCCATGGATGCAGTTTTGGCAGGACGCGATTCTCTTGTAGTCTTACCAACCGGCGGCGGCAAGTCGCTCTGTTACCAGGCTCCGGCAGTTCTTCGTGGTGATACCACAGTTGTTATTTCACCACTTATCTCTCTCATGAAAGACCAGGTCGATTCTCTGCAATCATCAGGTGTAAGCGCAACACAGCTCGACAGCGGACAGTCGCTATCCGCACGTCTTGCTTCCCTGGGACAGCTGCGCAACGGTAATATTCGTCTTCTCTTTGTCTCACCTGAGCGCTTGATTCAGACAGATCTTTGCGATCTATTGCAACAGCTCGATGTGCGCACTTTTGCAATAGACGAAGCACACTGCATCAGCCACTGGGGGCATGACTTCCGCCCTGAGTACAGACAACTCAGAATACTGACTACTATGTTCCCTCGCGCATCCATTCATGCTTATACAGCAACAGCTACACAACAGGTTCGTCAGGACATCATTGAGCAGTTAGGACTGAGAAACCCTGATCTACTTGTCGGCAACTTTGACAGACCCAACCTCACTTATCGCATAGCAGCACGGCAAGGCAACCTGACAAAACAGGTAATGGATGTGGTAAATCGCCACAAAAGTGAAGGCGGGATAATATATTGCCTCCGCCGTGCCGATGTGGATGACCTCTCCGGGAAGTTAACAGCTCTTGGAGTCAATGCTATGCCTTATCATGCCGGACTGACAGCAGCGCAGCGCACAGCCACACAAGATGCATTTTCTGATGAGAAGTGTGATGTTGTGGTGGCAACTGTGGCCTTCGGCATGGGCATAGATCGATCTAACGTACGTTATGTGCTCCACACAGCCATGCCCAAGTCGATTGAACACTATCAACAAGAGACAGGACGTGCAGGCCGAGATGGGCTGGAGGCAGAATGTGTGCTGCTGCATTCTGGAGCTGACTTTTTTGTCTGGAAATCAATGATTGAAAAATCTTCCCCTGATCAACCAGCAGACAGCTCATATATCGAAAATTCAATGCGACAGATGCGCGATATGGATCACTACTGCCGCGCAGCTCAATGCCGGCACAGGCTGCTTGTCGAACACTTTGATCAATCATGGGAAGGAGACAACTGCCTCTCATGTGATATCTGTCTTGGCGAAACTGCAGCTGTTGCAGAAGCTCAAGAGGTAGCCCGCAAGATTCTCTCATGTGTAGCCAGGGTTAAGGAGCGTTTCGGCATCGGATATATAGCCGCTATCCTGCGTGGCGACAAGAGCGAGAACATTCGCCAGCGCGGTCATGACCAGCTCAGTACTTACGGTCTGCTGCCATGGGAGTCTGCACACGACATCCGCGAGTGGTCCTATCAGTTAATCAGTCAAGGAGTCCTTGCAATCGAAGATGTCGAAACTGCTCTCGGTCATCGCATACCTATCCTGCGCCTCAACAGCAGCTCCTGGGAGGTGATGCGCAACGAGCGCACAGTACGCCTGCTTCAACCTGTCAAACGCAAGGCAGGAGAGCCATCTAAGAGATCCAAAGCTGATGCTTCCTCCTGGGACGGAGTCGATCGCGACCTGTTCGAAGAGCTGCGCCAGCTGCGGCAACGCCTGGCAGCCAAGCGGGGGGTACCACCATATATCATCTTTAACGACAATACTTTGCGCGAGCTGGCACGCATACGTCCCGGGTCTTTACCCAAGATGCGAATGATTTCGGGAGTCGGTGACGTTAAACTACGTGACTTTGGGGGAGAGTTTCTCCAGCTTCTAATTAATCATTGCCAAAGAGAACATCTGCCGATGGACCGGTTCTAGTACGACTTTCCCTAAATTTGGATAACTTCAGTATCCTTTTGGACGGTCATTGCTGTGGTGGTCGTTTGTATCGACGGTTCCCGTGGGGAGATCTCTCTTGAGTGGGACGCTGTTGTCTCTCATATCGGCAGGTCCGATATTGGCTGCCAAATTGGCAACGCCGATGTTGGCTGTCTTGGGAAACTCTGTGCTGCGATCGTCCATCCAATTAGAAACTTTCGTCTGGGTTGGATCGGCGTGCCGCTTTTCTATGCTCGTCGCCTCGGGAGGTGGCATTTTCGATTTGCCCAATGCTTCCCTGTCAGGAACAACCCCAAAAAGCGCGCTGTGCGCACCTTTCAGTTGCTGTACGTGCCCTTGATGGCTTTGATCGCCTGATGTTATGCTTGGAGTTCCAAACTGCTGGTCCACTGTCCGTTGAGAAGCCTTGACCTGATTCGCATGCAAGACATCCCAATCATGTTGGGTCATCTCCTTTTCCATCTGGTGGACTTGGCTCAATGTCATGTGCCCTTGCTGGAGCATTGAGTGCTCAAATTGCTGTTTGGTTTGCTGCAAGTCCCGCCCTGCCACATGTTGTCCTGTCACATGTCGTTCACCTGCTTCTCGTCCGGTCATGATGGCTACTCCCTTCACCGTAGTATGAGTTAAAAGGTACACTCTTTACAACCTTTTAATACCCGCTGGCCATGAATTTAAACAGCCCTTTAGAGCGTTGTCAAGGAAAATCTGTCGTCAACATACCTGCAAGCAACAAGCTTGTTATGCGCAACTGTGCATTCGTTCAGGTTCGGAACACTGGTGAATTGGGAGAAACCGTATAGTCCAGCTACTTTATAATTTAGGAGTATTAAATTGTCAAGCAGCACTCGATGGCAACTCACAATGCAACACAGATACTGTCCCTTGCCAGCCAGCCTGCTTCAAAATCAATGAATCACATTGGTGGCAGCCAGCACAACAACAATAATGCCAAAAAGCAGGCGATAAGCGACGAAAACTACTGTTGAGCGCGTTTTGAGAAACTTGAGCAGCCAGGCAATGGCCAAGTAACTCACAACAGTAGAGACAACCAGTCCAACAACCAGATCTGTCATGGCGCCGCTGTTGATGCCAGCGCCAATTAAATGCTTGAGCTCATGAAGTCCAGCCAGTGTAATAGCTGGCAGTCCAAGCAGGAAGCTGAATCTGGCAGCGTCCTCCCGCTTCATATTAAGGAGCAAAGCTACAGTCAAAGTCGATCCGCTGCGTGAGCAGCCAGGAATGAGGGCCAGCGCCTGTCCTAATCCAACCAGCAAACCATCTTGAGCACCGACATTGTCCAGTGTCCGCTTGCGTTTACCTAACATCTCAGCAACAAGCAACAGCAATCCCATAACAATAGACGCACCACCTACTACATACAAGGAACGTAAAGGTCCGTTCTCCTGCTCAAGTATTTTCATAAGAACAAAGGCAAGAGCACAAACAGGCACAGTCCCTATGAAAATTGCACCAGCCATCCGGACGTCCTTGTCCTCCAGATCTCGTTTTTTCAGACCTGCCATTGCTCCATTCAGGATTGAAATGATATCCCTCCAGAAATAAGAGAAGACAGCACACACCGACCCCAACTGGATCACAGCTGAAAAAGCTGCACCTGGATCTTGCCAGCCAAGAAGAGCCGGCACCACACGCAGGTGAGCCGAACTGCTAATCGGCAAGAACTCGGTCAACCCTTGAACAATCCCGAGGACTGCAGCTTCAATTACTGACATTATTGTGTTAGGACTCCTACTCTTTGCTATCTTCCAAATCGTCGTCACTCTCGGCAAGCTCGCCGATAATCTCCTGACCTTCCTCGACACCAGGAAGTGGTTTTGTCAATTTCAAATTCTCTCGAGTCGTTCTTAAAGAGCCGGCAAGAGTTGTACTCATCCCGGGCACTCCTTCCCCTGGTTCGCTTCCGGATGCCTGGTTGCGCAGTTTTTCAAGAAGCTCGACAGCGTCTTGAGTCATAGTGACAAACTCAAGACCGATTGCTGTGCGATTGTTGAGCCAATTGTATTCGCTGCGAATAACTCGGCAGGTAATCTGAACCTTTCCTCCCGGTGCAGTCAGCACAATTTCTACATTCTCGCCTACAGGAAACTCGTCCACATATTGTGAGTAAGCTTCTAACCCGATACCGGAGCGAGAAATATTGCGGCTTCGCACAGCATAAGGCAGCTTGCGCTCCACCAAATCTACAGCACATTGTAGAGGCACTCTGGCAGACTTGCGCTGTTGTACCAACGGCTCAAACTTAACCGGACCGCACTCCACAACAGTCTTACCACCAACAAGTTTAGATCCAACCACACAGGACGACCAGAGACCCTGGAGTGTAGAGCTGGGCGAGTCGGCAACAAACCAGACACGGCTGCCATGAGGGAGAATATAGTTCGGCTCCTTAGCAGTACGCAGCTGCATAAAAGTCCGGCTACCTGTGCGCTCCAGAATTGTGGCTCTGCCATATCCCACTTTCCCAGGACTGAGCTCAACCTTTACTTTGTATGATGTGCCAGGCTCTAACATAAAACTGCCTCTGCTTCCCTCAGCAAACCCAATTATCGCACCCGCGTCCGCCTTTTCCCACTGACAGGTCTGCCGAACCAGAATCTCACTGAGCAGTTTAACCTGTTTATAGGCGACTAATTTAAACGGGCGATGCCAGCCAGCTATTAATAGTAGAGAAGCACTAGCCATAAGCAGCAATGATCTTCAGATGAGCGGCAACTCTGCCAGATTCTTATTGTGAGCTATTCAGATACTCAATACCAAGCTTATAGAGAGCTGATTTGGACCAACCGGTGTCGGCAGCGATAAGAGCTGCAGCATCTTTCAAGTGTTCTCCTTTATCCAGAAGAGCACAAAGAGCACGCCAGACATAATCTCGATCTGGTTTATCTTGCCTGCTGGCACCACCTACAATAAGAACACATTCACCACGTACGCTGTGTTGAACAAGATACTGTTGCAGCCCGCAGAGGGTGGAGCGGATGAACTCTTCATGCAATTTTGTCAGTTCACGAGCCAAACAAGCCTTTCTGTCTCCAAAAGCTTCAATCATCTCGCCTACGCGCGAGCTCAAATCGTGCGGTGCAATATAAAAGGCCATAGTCCTTTCTTCTGATTGCAAGCTCTCCAAGCGCTTCTTGCGCTCACCGGCTTTATCAGGTAAAAATCCTTCAAAGACAAAGCGATCGCATGGCAGACCCGCACCAGTGAGAGCAAGTAAGAATGCGCTGGGACCAGGAATAGGAATCACATTCATATTAAGTTGAATTGCTTTCTGGACAATCTCATACCCTGGGTCTGACACCAGTGGCGTACCTGCATCAGACACAAGTGACACAGTCCCGTCTCGTGCTGAAATCTCCTCAAGCAGTGCAGCTCTTTGCTGCTCGTTAAACTCATGACAGCTCAGCATCTTCTTCTTCACATTTAAATGATTAAGGAGTTTAATCGTCACCCTTGTATCTTCCGCCAGAACAAGCTCGGCAGTGGCAAGAGCATCTTTTGTACGTGTTGACATGTCAGCAAGGTTGCCAACAGGAGTTGCTATTATGAACAACCTTCCTGACAACCTGCAACTCCTTTAGCCGCGGGGTGGGGCTGAGAGCTGTTGCTCCGCCTGGGTTTGCAGCCACCCACCAATCCTGCCTGTATTCCCTATAGCTCAAACCGGAGAACTTTCTGACAAGTTTTCTACAGCTGTAGAGAATTTAATTCCAGAGTTTAGCAGGAAGATCTTGCTCTTTCTTCAAGAGCCATTACCTGCCGTAACAACGCCTTCTCGGGCGACACCAACAAGGCTCAACTGACTAAATAGAGGTCACAAGCGGCTTTCATGGCATAATGACGCCGGAGAAAAGATAGATGCCACCGTTGAGAGATCAAAGACAGATTGCCAAGACACTGCGAGTGTATCGATTGGAGATAGCTCAAGTAATATTTTGTTACAAGCCGGATCTTGCGCTGGCAGTGCAGGATGTGCAGTCCACTGCTGAGGTGATCGAGTTATGCGATGCGTATGCGATCAAAATGTTAGCTGTCTGGTTGAGCACTAAATATGGTTGGTCAACATATGCACAAGGTATCGAGTCGAACCAACAGCCCGGAGTTTCTCTGCCTGAACAAGACGAGCTGTTTGACAGTGAATATCCATTCTCACACTGCAAGATATCGATCTCCGGGCACCAAGACTTTGATCATGCTCTAAGCCTGTTAGAGTCTGGCTTAGCACCACATTTACAGTTGCTGGGTAGCCTCTATGAGCAGATAGTAGACGAGCCGCTGACAATTGACATACAGGGCCGTCCGCATATAGGGAAGGAGCGCAAAAGACGCCTTTCCGGACAGTTTTATACCCCGGATTGGATAGTTGAATACTGTTTCCAACAGCTGTCCTGTGAAGACTTAGTACAATTCATGAGCACATTTAAAGCGGCTCTACATGCGCCACTGGCAGAGCGCTTAGAGTTGAATGCCATCTTTAAAATTCTCGATCCTGCTTGCGGAGCAGGGAATTTTTTGCTAGGCGCTCTGACCTGGCTGGCAGAAAATGGCATGAGCAGCACAGAGTTGCTGCAAGCAGGGCAACATGCTCTATGGGGCATCGAGATTGATGGACGCGCAGCCAGCTTGTGCCGCATATCTATTGTTATCGCCTTATCGACAGCAGTGCGGCAGATGAGCAGCTCTGGCAGCAGCTGTCAGCAGCTGTTGGGCAGCCTGTTGCAGTCTTTAAAAAAGCACATAATTATAAGCGACTCAGTAATGGAAGCATCTTTGCCCGGCAGCAGCACCGGCAGCTTCGGACTGGTTATAACCAACCCGCCTTACGTTAGCTATGGCTCTCGCGATCAGCCACAGTTGGCTGCATCAGCTTCACAGTTTTTACGCAAATGTTATCCTGACACAACTGAGTACAAGATTCGCCTGCACTCAGTATTTCAGGAGATCGCCTTGAGATATGGCTGTGCAGGCGGCAGTGTTGTCCTGTTTATCCCTGATGCCTTTCTCACCGGACTTTACTATAAGAAGCTGAGACAGAGACTCCTGCAGGATGTGCAAATCGTCAGTTTAACTGAGCTGGCTGAAAATGCGATAGGAAGCGCCACAGTAGGCCGCTGGTGCATAGCAAGCTATAGAATTGAGAAACCTGGACCACCTGCCAGTTATGATGTTCAACTTTTCTCCTTTGTCGAATCGCACAACTGCACGCCAGCAGAGCCCACACATAAAAAACTACAGACCGACAGTTCTTCACCATCTCATAATTACAAACTGCCACTGCAGGCGTTAGTTTCACCCGACCACTACCGGTTTCGTCTGGTTTTCACTGATTCCGATCGAGACATCTGGCTGCATGTCGACAAACTGCCCAATCTGAGAAGCGTTCTGGCAGGACATACTGGCATTCGCGCTTTGCACGGACAGAAATCAATTATCTCCGAGACAAAACATGGTCCTACCTGGCGTAAGGCAATCATTTCAGGATCATCAGTGACAAGACATGTCACCCGCTGGGACACCTACTGGCTTAACATCAATCCTTCGTTGTTGTTTGCCGGAGGTTTCAACCCGGCAGTAATAGAGAGACCCAAACTGATGGTCAGACAGACAGCCGACAGGATTATTGCCGGCAGGGACGACGAGGCGCTTTATCATCTCAATAACGTCCACAGTTTGGCTCTGGTAGGCTCTGACCAGACTGCCAACTTCACAGACCTTGATTATTACGATGGACTGATCAACTCCACTTTCTGGCTTTACCTTTATCAGTCCAAGTCACGCGAGGCTGGACGGGCGCTGGCTCAAATAGATATTGAGATGATGGAGTCGATACCGATACCGACAGACAACGATGAACGTAGACTCATCCTTTCACGCCTGACTGCTGGAGCACGTTGCCTGTCTATTCTGCCAAACCAGGCAGGCACTCATGGTTTGTTGCCGGCAGTAGAACGAGCAATAGATCGGCTGGTTTACGACCTGTATGACCTTTCTGAATCTCAAATCTGTCACATTGAGAATACTTGTGCTCATAAAGCTGTTGCTCCCGGCAGCTTGCCTGGCAGGCAGGTTATCGGCGATACTTTGCAAGCACTGGAAGCTTTCACTGGAAGCCCGGGGGCAGCAGTTGTTGGAGGTGGATTGTGAAAAGCGGATATCTACTCATCTTGCTCATAATTCTTCCATCTCTTATTGGTGCGCCGACAATGACTTCCGCCTCTGCCGGACCACTTATTAAAAGTATCTCAAACAAACTGGCACCAAAAACGCCAGCGCCCCCGCCGCTACCAATACACGAAAAATGGGCTCTTGTAATAGGCATCTCCGACTTTCAAGATCCAGCCATTAAGCCTATGAGGCTTGCAGAAAAGAGCGCTGCTTCCCTGTCCAAAACATTAACAGATCCCAATGCCGGCAGGTTTGCTGCCGATCATCTTCTTTTACTCACAGGAAGTAAAGCTACCCACTCAGCAATTGAAGATGCATTTATCTACACTTATCTGGCACGGAAAGCTCTCCCACACGATCTTGTTCTCATCTATATCTGTTCACGTCTTATTCCATCACCCGATGGCAAAGAGCTCTATCTGTGTGCCTACGACACCCTGGCGTCTGAAGCAGAGCGCTCAGCTATACCTCTCAAAGAAGTTCTCACAGAGCTCAGACATCGCCTCCAATCAAAATTCATTTTCTGCCTGCTTGACACAGCAGACACAGGTGCCTGTCCGGGCAAAGTACTCAGCCTGGCTAAAGTAACCGAGGAAGCGGGAGTTTCAATTTTCAGCGCCACGTCACCTGGGCAGACAACTGACCGGTCTGGCTTTACAGCTGCTGTGTGTGAGTGTCTACAATCAGCAGCCGGTATGTTTCCTTTAGAAGCAGTAGCAAAGCAGATTGAGCAAAAGTTAGCTGGGACAGCTTCTTATCAATCTGGTATGAAAGACGCAGCACCTGCGCTCTATGTAGCAGCCGACGGACAGGAGTTGTTGTCCTTACCCGCTGGAGTGCCAGTTAAAAGTTCAATTCCCCCCAGGAAGCTTTCCATCGGACATCCGGTCGACAATCTCATGGCTAATCGTCCCGATCTGGCAGGACCGCGAACAAGAGGTTTAGGCAGTCGGGCAGAAGAGGAAGAAGAAGACAACGATACCCCTGGCAATGTCAATTTTGGCAGCTATATGGCTAAGATGAAACAGGACATACAGAAGAGATGGCAGCCGCCAAAAGGCTTGGAAAACAGGCGAGTAGTTACAACTTTTGTCATTACACGCGTCGGTGAGATAGTTAGCCCTCAGGTAGTGGAAACAAGCGGTGTCGCTGCAGCCGACAATGCTGCTCTGGAGGCGCTCAAAGCTGCATCACCACTAGACCCTTTGCCTGCCGGGGCTCCTCAGTCAGTGCAGATCAGATACCAGTTTGATTGGCGTGTCAGCCACCATTGATTGTCAGATCTGCCTTTAGCAGAGCTCGACAGAAAGATCTTGCAGCAGACAGTTCATAATAATAGGTGTGATTCTGCTCATACTGCAAGGTTAAACAGATGATTAAACCGGAGCAACTAAAAGAGACTCTCTTTGAATATTGTGGAGCTATCAAACTTCTGGCAATCAACCCTGCAGGCTTTTTTGAGCAGTCCAAAGCTTTAGGCAGTTCTAGACTTAAGCTCCTTTTCGCAGCGCCGCCAGTTCTCATCTTTTCCCTGGCTGAGAGCATCATCCAGCACAACGCTTTTATCGCCCTGCTCTGCCTGGTATCTGCTTATGCAGCAATTGCCGGCTCGGCAGTAGTATTGAAGTTTGTACTCCCTATATTTGGACAGAGCAGGAGCTTCGACGAGACTCTGCACATAACCTCCTCGGCTGCCATCTGTTTTCTCCTTGCCTGGATACCCGCTGCAGGCATGCCGCTGGCAGTTGTCTGTGGGGCACTGTGGACAGTTCTTGGTTTAACTTACCGTTTCAAGATGCACAGCAGCGCCGCTCTTACTGCTGTAGCTCTTCCAATTGTAGTAGCCGGGGTGGTAGGGGCAGGCTTAAGCTTGATATTCATACTACTGGCATCCATCACGCGTCTTTTTGGTTGAGTCCAAGCATAAGCAGGCAGCAGTGCCGAGACTGACTGCCTGCTTCCTGAAGCCTGTTATGAGCTCAAACTCACAGCAACTACGTAGAAACCACATTGACGACGCTGAGCCCAAAGCGTAACCTCGTAAACAAAGGGCGCAGTGAGCCCACGAGATCAGAAATTGACGGCTTGAGCCGCAGTTTACTACCAGACAACAGATTTTAAGGCAAAGCCAGGACAGAATGGCACTTTATGGAGTAACCACGAGGAATTATGTTGCGTGGAGACGGAAATCTAAAAAGGACCGAAGCAGCCGATCAGCAGATCAAGGATGCCCAGAAGGGCGATCAGCCGAATCTGCAGGCGAACTTGCTTAAAGGGGGCTATCCAGAGCTGGGAAAGACTCCTGCGCTAGCTAAGGCAGGTGACTCTGCTATCAAGCCAGCGGTTGCTGATACAGCTGATGCCAGTAAATTCACACCGCAGGGCATCTTGACCTCTCTGATGGAAAGATTCAACAACCCTGCACAGCGTGAGCTCCTGCACGAGACCCTATCGCAAAATAAAGAGTTTTACCCTGAACTATTCAAAGCACTGACTCATACAGATGATCCCGGCAAGGAAGCAGCGCGAAGCGGTATGCGAGAGATAATTGCAAAGGCATTTAATGATTCCGCCCAACAGGCATAAAGCATCTCGAAGGTGGCACTGTTCGCTAATGTCCGCGCTATAAACAATATTAGTGAGCCTCTTCTGACCGAAGGGGCTCGCGCCTTTTTGGCGGCTGTGCTTAACCTCACAAGATGCTTAACGAATGTGCAGCGGCGGGCAAGCCTCTCCCTGTCGTATGTTAAAATATCCGTCCAATGTTAATTGCCAACACCCGGAAGGTTAGTCGTGCCGAAAATTAAGTCTGCTATTAAGCGAGTCGAAATTACAGATCGCAATCGGAGCCGCAATAAATCGTGGAAATCCGCAGTGCGAACAGCTAAAGTGGCTGTAGAAGACAGCATCAGCGTAGCTGATCGCTCCCAGGCAGCCACCAATCTCAGTCGCCTTTATGCTGTAATAGATCGAGCTGTTATCAAGGGTATCTTGCACATAAATACTGCTGCCCGCAAAAAGTCGCGCCTGGCAAGCCTTGTCTGTAAACTGTCACAGGCAGGCAAGTAATCAGGCATAACTAGACTCTCAGGAGCCGCTTTTTGGAATTGGAAACAACCAGCGTCGGCGAGACTGGGCAAAGTCAGAAGCTGCCACAGTCGGCCCATATTAACTTGAGCCACACAACAGGCACAGTTCACTTAATCGGTATTGGCGGCATAGGCATGTCTGCTTTGGCCAGGCTACTGCTAGCAAGAGGAGTTGCTGTTTCCGGCTCAGATCGTGCTGAGAATACGACCAGCGCTGAGCTGGCTGAATTAGGGGCAAGAATCTCAATCGGGCATGAGGCGAACAATATCGATGGCGCCAGCTCAGTAGTTGTATCGACAGCCATTACACAGGACAATCCGGAGCTTCAAGAGGCAAAAAGGCGCAACCTGCCTGTCTATCACCGCTCCCAATTACTATCTGCCTTGACTGACGGACACAAACTTATAGCCGTCTCAGGAACACATGGCAAGACAACAACAACAGGCATGGTAGCTCAGGTGCTTCTCGATGCCTCTTACGAGCCAACTGTAGTAGTAGGTGGAATCTCTCCACGCATCGGCTCTAACGCTCTGCTGGGCACCGGAGACTATTTTGTTGCTGAAGCAGATGAAAGTGACGGCACTCACGCAACAATGCCCTCTTATATTGCTGTAATCACTAACATTGAAGCAGATCATCTTGAAAACTATCCTGGCGGCATCGAGCAGATAAGAGAAAGCATGATCTCTTTTGCTAACAACAGCCAGTGGGGCACTGTGCTGTGCACAGACGATTCAGGCTGCAAGCTGATCCGCCCCAGCCTGCAAGGACATGTGGTCACGTATGGTAAAGCTGATTCGTCACCTGCTGCTGACTACACTTACGAGAGCGCTGCTGGTTTTGGCTTGAAAGTATTTAAGTCAGGCAGCTGCTTAGGCGAGATCACTCTTACAGTTCCTGGCGAGCACAACAAGCTGGATGCGCTTGCTGCCTGTGTTGTGGGGCTGGAGCTAGGTGTTGACTTTACCACCTGCGCTGAGGCTCTCGGCTCTTATACTGCTGTAGCCCGGCGTTTCCAGATACTGGGGCAGGAATCAGGTGTTGTTGTCGTTGATGATTATGCGCACCACCCTACAGAAGTTGCGGCAACTCTCCAGGGCGCTCTGCATTACCTCAATTTAAAAAAGACGCAGACACCGAGCCGGGTAGTTGCAGTCTTTCAACCACATCAACCAGGACGTCTGCGTGATCTGTGGGAAGAGTTCTCCCGAGCGTTTGATCAGTCAGATCTGACTCTAGTTGCCGACATTTATGTGGCACGCGGTAGTAACATAGCAGGGATCGACTCGCAGACGTTTGTCAAGACCTTGCAGCAACGCAACTTAAATGCTCACTACCTGCCTGGACAGACTGCCGAACTTCCTGAAAAAATTGTCGGCTATCTAAAAGCAGGTGACCTTGTTTTGACAATTGGTGCCGGTGATATAACAAAGGTTGGCTGGGAGATCCTCAGGCTATTGAAGCAAGGACACAGCGATGGAAGAGCTGGCTAAAGCTGAGCTTGCACGCTATACCACATTAAGAGTGGGGGGCGTCTGCGATTGTCTTTACAGCCCGAGCAGCAGCGATGAGCTCTTAACCCTGCTTGAACGTCTCCGGAGCACAGGCGAGCCCTGGAGCATTGTAGGAGGCGGCTCCAATCTGCTTATCTCATCGAGCGGAGTTGCCGGAGCAGTTATCCGCCTGACTCAAATGACAAGCGTGACCTCTCCTGAGCCTGATGTTATCGAAGCCGCCTGCGGAGCCAGGTTGCCTCACCTATCTCGCCTCACAGCTGAGCGAGGGCTGTCCGGACTGGAGTTTGCTATTGGCATTCCTGGCACCGCAGGTGGTGCAGTGCTGATGAATGCCGGTGCACATGGCAGTTGTATTGCCAATATACTGGAGAGTGCCGTCATATTCGACACCAGGGAGTGGGATGTTAAGGATCTCTCTGCAGCCGAATTAGGTTTTGCCTACCGTAAATCACAAATAGATCCGCAGTATCAGATAGTTCTTTCAGCACGCTTGCGTCTGGTTGCTGACAAAGCAGAGAAGATCCTGGAGCAACTCCACCGCAATGAAGAGTATCGAAACAAGACACAGCCGATGAACTATCCCAACGGCGGCAGCACATTTAAGAACCCGTCGCCAGATAAAACTGCCGGACAATTGCTCGACCAGGCAGGCGCGAAGCAGCTGCGTGAAGGTAATGCTGCCGTATCAGCGTTGCACGCCAATTTTGTCGTCAATATGGGTGGTGCCATATCGCAAGATATAATCGTTCTACTGCGCCGAATGCAAGATTGCGTAGAGAAGAAGTTTGACATCCGGCTTAAACCGGAATGGAAAAAAATCGGCTCGTTTAGCGCCGAAGAGTTGACAGTCTGGATGGATGAAGAATAAAAGAAGGTTTGAGATGGGGAAAAAACTAAGAGTTGGAATTTTGTTTGGCGGGAGATCAGCAGAGCACGAGGTCTCTCTTCAATCTGCCAGAAGTGTAATTGATGCTCTCGACCACGATAAATATGAAGTGGTCATGATTGGAATTGACAAGCAAGGGCAATGGCGCTTAGCCGATGCTTCAAAGTTCCTTCTGGAAGCAGACAACCCTAAACTAATAAAGCTCAATAAGGATAACGCCGGTACAAAAGTGGCGTTGGCACCCGGGGCAGCAAGCGAAAAGATCATTACAATCTCAGGAGAAAACCAGCCTGGCAAGATTGACGTAGTGTTCCCTGTATTGCACGGACCTTTTGGTGAAGACGGTACAGTTCAAGGCTTGCTCAAACTGGCAGGTCTTCCTTTTGTCGGTGCCAGCGTTTTAGGCTCAGCAGTAGGGATGGACAAGGATGTGATGAAGCGGCTCCTGCGCGATGCAGGACTGCCAATCGGCAAATTCCAGGTGGTACACCGCCGCGAGCAGAATAAGATTACCTTTGCATCTGTAGTCGATTACCTGGGACTGCCACTTTTTGTAAAACCAGCCAACCTCGGCTCTTCTGTTGGGGTACATAAAGTCAAATCAGAGCAGGATTTCACTCGTGCTCTCAATCATGCATTTACTTTCGACCACAAGATTATTCTTGAAGAGTTCATACCAGGGCGCGAAATAGAATGCAGCGTTCTCGGCAACGAAGAACCGATAGCATCTGTCCCCGGCGAAATAGTGCCTCAACACGAGTTTTATTCATATGAAGCTAAATATATAGACGACGCCGGTGCACTCCTCAAAATACCAGCTCAGCTCTCCGCCTCTGAGGTTAAGGAAGCGCAGAAGCTTGCTGTAGACACATTTAAGACCTTATGTTGCGAAGGCATGGGACGGGTAGATCTGTTTCTCCGCAATGACGGCAAGTTTTTTGTCAACGAGATCAATACCATCCCTGGCTTTACCAAAATCAGCATGTATCCTAAACTATGGGAGGCAAGCGGACTTGGTTACAAGCAGCTGATTGACAGGCTAATTCAACTCGCTATAGACCGCTTTAAACGTGATGAAGAGCTAGAGACGTCAGTTGCGAAGTGACCCAGAAACCGATTAAGCAAGGTGCAATTATTAGCGCGGCAGCAGTTGCTGCCGCAGCTATTGCTCTCACTGTTTTTTGCCAATCACATGCGCCAATGCCACCATGGCTGAAAGGCTTAGGTCCGGTACAGCTGGTGCGTGATATCAACTATACAGAAGGACTAGCTGAACCGGCGCACCGTCTGGACCTGGTCGCCCCGGCTGGGCACCGGGGCGCTCTTCCGCTTATCGTTTATATTCATGGGGGAGCCTGGATAGGTGGAGACAAATGGGACTGTCCTGGGGCTATCCTTGTGAAAGCCGGTTATGCAGTTGCCAGCGTCAACTACCGTTTAGCCGACCAGGCAAAATTTCCTGCCCAGATTAATGACCTGAAGGCAGCAATCCGTTATCTGAGAGCTCATGCAAGGCAGTACAACATAGATGCACAAAAAATAGGGGTGTGGGGGCACTCAGCTGGAGGGCATCTAGCCGCACTGCTTGGCACTACATGTGGTGTAACCGAGCTGGAGGGAAAAGAAGGCAACCCGCACCTTTCCAGTTGCGTGCAGGCAGTCTGTGACTGGTCTGGACCCAGCAATCTTGTCAGCATTGCCGGACAGTGCTGACCAGCGACAATATGAATTGCCGCTTGGCGACACTCAGCACAGTACCCCAACAATTCCCCGGGGGCTGATCACCGGAGCGGTCTAACCAAAAGTTGATACAAGATATCGCCATTAGCGTTGCCCTGGAGCGCGAAGCGATATCGGGCAGTGGG
>CAILLX010000015.1 GCA_903835185.1 uncultured bacterium
CCTGGTCTGACTGCTAGCCCTGCTTAGCTCCACACCGATCACGCGCTCCTGCTATGAGTCTGCAACAATAACCTGAAGACTAACCAGAGACTGAGCTTTATGCGCTGTCCACTGTCTGGACAGTCCTACTTGCCGGAGCCGTCAGGATTCTTAACAGGCAGACCGACAAAATGGGCACCCTTTGCAGTTTCGTGAACAGCACCCTTGCCTAGCTTTTCAGCACCCTTGCCAACCGCTTCGGCACCTTTCTTCATGCCGCCGCCTATGCCTTTGACGACCTTTCCAGTGCCTTCTCCAACCGCCTTTGCCCCTTTTACAGTGCCGTGTCCAATTGCTTCGGCACCCTTGACGGTCCCTTTGCCGACTTTTTCAGCACCGTGCCCTACAGCTTCTGCACCCTTTTTAATATCGGTACCGACAGCCTTGGCACCTTGCTCCAGCTTATTGTCAGCAAAGGCGGCAGTAAAGCTAGCAGTTGTCAATGCAGCCAAAACAATAAGAGATACGCTTTTCTTCATCTGTAAAACCTCAACAAAAAATTTTAAATGTCTACCCTGGTCATCTTAGACCTGACTAGATGCGACCGGTGATGTTTGGGGGCAGATTTAAAGGTCAATTTACCTGCTTTTATCAATACATTGCCTTCTACCTTCGCTGGAGCTTCTCAGGCAGTGCAAACAGCTCAGTCTTGCTCGACTCATGACTGTCAGGTTGAAGATACTGGCTACCAGACATACTGTTATTGAAGTCTTATACTGTTAGAGGTTTGTACACAGCAGATTGAGTCCGAGGCACACAAATGGGAACAGCTCGCCATAGATTACCAGCACAAAGTTCGGCACCAAGCAAAAAGCTGCTGGACGAGATGCTGGCTGAGTGCTTGCAGTCGTCCGGAGAGCTTATTGAGCTGCCTGTCAAAGTGCCTGATTCACTGGAACTGTTACGCCTGACTGTTGAGCTTGAACCAGGCGGAGTCCGGGCTGTTTGGACTCTTTACGCCGGTGAAGGAGAAAGTTCAAGAAGCCTGTGGAAATACGCAATTCGCGATACTGATATGATTGCTGAAGTACTGTCTCTGTCCATGAGCGCAAAGACACTGGCAGAACCAGCTCAATTACCGCCAGCAGCTGAGCCCACAGCCAAGGTCACCTCCGGGCAGCAAGATAGTGTGCCCACAGGCGAGCTGGTTTCCAGCACAGCAGCACTGCACGAGCCATATTCCCAGACAGATATGCCAAACATACTGCTCGGGCACATTCTTGTGGACTCCGGGTTAATCCCTGAGCCTGTCCTGGATGCCGCTCTTAGTTTACAAGAGATGGTACGCCAGAACAGCTTGTCTGCAGCAGAGGCCACAGATGCCTTGCGAAAAGTGTATTCACGCGGAGCTGATCTACAAGAGGTTATAAGCGAGATTAAGCGCAAGCGGGGGGGAGAGTTGTCACCTAATGCTGTGGATCTTTTGCGCCAGGCCGGGTTTATTAATGAGCAGGATATTGCTAAAGCAAAACACGTAGTGGAGCTGCTCCGGAAGGCCGGATTTGATTCACCTAAAGCAAACGACAATGCTCAAACTTTACTTGACCTGTTAAGACTGTCAGGATTGATTAGAGACGAAGACATACGGCAAGCAGCCACTTCCGCCTCCAACCGCCCTACTGATATATGCAAGGCTCTGCTGTCGGCAGATAAAGTCGAACTGCTCTCTTTTGAAGTTGCTGCGCGCTTTGTCAAACATGTACGCCTGGGCACCTTCAAACAGGAACAGGCAGTCATCGCTCTTCACTATTCGCAGCGATGTCGGACCGGCTTTGAGGAGACAGTACATTCTCTCGGCTGGCAAGTGCCGCTGGAAAACTGATAAACAATTGTTTGACAGCAAAAATCTAGACGTCAGCAATTAGAATTGGATTTGGTTCGCGCAACAGAGCAACAAGCCAACGACTGCAGACTGAGCAGCTAGCCTTGCCACTCCACATTTGACTGCGCAAGCTCTTGCTGCTTGCGCATCTTCTCTTGGACAGACAGAAGGCGTACCAGGCAAGATATTCCATGCGCCGCCGCTGTCCAGCTCGCTCAATTATCCTAAGCATCCCTGCCCCGGGACAGCCACCCACTGTTTGTCTATTTTTCGCATACCCAAAAATGCCCACTTGATAAACGTTTCGAGATAGAAAGAATCCGCTGAATCCAACGACAGCTGCTAAGCATCCGCTAACTGCAGAAACGTATTTACCAATAAGCTGCTTCCTTACAGGTACTTTTATCCTATGGAGCCAGTATAACTTAGAGCGATGACTGAGACAGGCTTTGAGTCGAGCCACCTCTAGAGAGTCTGGACTCGACAGCCTTCTTAACATCTTCAAGCCGTCCGCGCACATTCCTGGCTGTCGCTAAATTGGTCAGCTGATGCACAAAAGGAACGACAAGTCCGGTGTCAACATAGCTGGAGAGCTCAACGACTGTTTTGCTCCCATTACTAACAGGTGTCAATACCCAGCTGCCTTCAAATGCCTTGAAATGATCTGACGAGATCATACGATACTCAATCTTCTCAAACGGAGTATAAGTCTCTCTATATCTACATTTGGCTTTGCCAATAATGGGTAGATCGTCAAATGTCTCTTCCAGTATGTTCTCGGTTGGAGTTTGAGAAATAGTTTTGACGTCACCGGGATCATCATTTCTCAAAGCCCGGATCACCTGCCACACATGCTGTGGATCGGCTTGCACAACCAGTTTGTCCCTCACTCCTTTGAACGGCTTGCTGTCTGCTGCAGCAGCTGTTTGCATATGCGTTGCCACACATGCCAGAGCCAGAATAAGAGTACATCGTTTCATTAGATAAGTTACCAGAAGCTATTCTCTGTTAGCACTGCTGAATCTGATCAGGTCGGACAACCAGAAAGCATCCTTGTTTTTACCACACCAGCTTAATAATTCAGCTATCTAGCAGCTAATCTGAGCAAAAAAGAAGCCGATTCAGATTGAGAGCAGCAGTTGTCATGATTGCATACAACTGATAGGCTATTTATCTTTGAGAAGTTCAAGGCAAGATCGTTCTGGAGCTGTTGTTTGCTCCCACTATTGCAGCGGAGGGTTGCCAATGAGTACCTCTACAGTGGCATGCATTCACTCAGATGTTCCACCCTGTGACGAACAGTTTGCTGGTCACCCTGCCGGGCTGAGAACTCTTTTCTTTACAGAGTTGTGGGAACGTTTCAGCTACTACGCAATGAGAGCCATCCTGGTGCTGTATATGGTGGCACCCTGTGCCGCCGGCGGACTCGGATTTGATATCAGGCAGGCAGGATTTATTTATGGGATGTATACAATGCTCGTTTATATGGGCGCCATCCCTGGAGGTCTTATAGCTGATCGCTATCTTGGCGCACGTCTGGCAGTGCTTCTGGGTGGAATAGTCATCGCCTTAGGCAATTTTTCTCTAGCACTGTCGGGGTTGCCTTTCTTCTATCTTGGACTGGCTTTAATTGTTTTAGGAACCGGACTGCTGAAGCCAAACATAAGCGCCATGGTCGGCAAGCTCTACTCGGCAGATGACCCACGCCGGGACTCCGGTTTTTCCCTGTTTTATATGGGAATTAACATGGGTGCTTTCATCGCTCCACTTGTCTGCGGCTTCCTGGCGCAAGGTGCCGAGTTTAAACGTTTGCTCTCCTTTGTCGGACTGGACCCGCAATCCAGTTGGCACTGGGGATTTGCTGCAGCCGGCTTCGGCATGGTCTTAGGGCTCAGTCAATATCTGCTCTATCGCAGGCACCTGTCCACTGTCGGTGGGAAGCCAGTACAAGCGACTGCCATGGAGAAAGAGGCAGCACCGAAAGAGCCGCTCACTGCCGATGAGTGGAAGCGCATTGGTGCCATTATGGTTTTCTTTACCTTCATAGTTGTTTTCTGGTCTATTTACGAGCAAGCCGGCACTAGCTTGAACCTGTTTGCCGACAGGTTGACACGCTGCGAGATTGCAGGTTGGCAATTCCCTTCCAGCTGGTTCCAATCTTTTAACCCTATTCTCGTGATCTGTCTGGCACCGGTGTTCTCCATGCTATGGATTAAGCTGGGATCGCGGCAGCCATCCAGCGCCGCCAAGTTTGCCGTCGGGTTGCTTTTTGTCGGGCTTGGAATAGGCATAATGGTGCCTGCTTCGCTGCTTGCCGTCTCAGGCAAAGTGAGCCCATTGTGGCTGATAGCAGTATATCTTGTGCAGGTCATAGGCGAGCTGTGCTTAAGCCCGGTAGGCTTGAGCATGGTGACCAAGCTGGCACCAGCACGACTGGTTGGCCTCATGCTGGGCATCTGGTTCCTGGCTTCATCATTCGGCAACCTGCTAGCCGGCTATTTTGGCGGATTCTTCAATGACAAGGATCCAGGCGCTCTTGTTAGCCTCTTCGGATCGATGGCAGCAGTTGCTATTGCAGCAGCTGTGATTCTGGCATTGATCAGCCCGGCTGTGCGCAAACTGATGGGACCTGTTCATTAGATAACTCATCGCAAAAGTCAACTGAGCATTGAGCATTGCAGTATCATCTACTCGCACTATCAAACTTCCACTAACCTTCTTACTTTAATTCAATGCAGCACAGCCAGCCGGGGCAGCAGCAGCTCGCTGCCAGGTTTAACCAGTTCGGGTTGGAGTTGCTAAAACTAGTCGATCAAGCAAGCGTTCCTCACCGACTGCTACAACAGTTTATTAGAGCAATTTATTCTTTAGTGATAATGATACAATATGCCTGCTTGAATGCTGTTGCGACATGAAAGGATTGTCGACTCGCTCGAAATTACCAGAAGGCGAACTGTCGCAAACCTTTGGTCAGTACAGGAGTCATCTTCGGCATGGTATCACAGATGGTCTTTGTTTGCCTTTTACATCTGGCAAACTAGTAAAAAGCCATGCTGCCAAACCGCCAGCGCCGGCGTTGCTGAAGGTTTGGGATCAGGTTGTTGGAAATCCACTGTAGAGGGATAGAATAAGACATGACTTCAAGATCGAGTGCTGACGGTGCTGAACCAAAACGGACAGCAAAGAGTGCAGAGGACTTCAGCCCCATTCATGCCTCCGACGGGCATTCCAAGCAGATCTCGGCTGACGATTTCAGACTTTATATCAACAGAGAACTTAGCTTGCTTTCATTCCAAAACAGAGTTCTGGAAGAGTCGGAAGATGCAAGCAATCCACTTTTAGAGCGCTTCAAGTTTTTATCCATTGTCGGCTCCAACATGGAAGAGTTCTTCATGGTGCGTGTCGCTGGTTTGAAGCAGCAGCTTGAAGCCGGTACTGTTGTATCTGGTCCAGACGGACTCTCTCCCAACCACCAGCTGATGGCTGTCAGGAAAGAGTCAATGGCACTTTATGCACGGGCTTACAACTGTTTGAGTGCCGAGCTGCTACCAGCGCTGCAAAAAGCTGGTATCGCAATCATCGGCTATGACGACCTGCTCCCTGACGAACGCAGTCAGCTCAGGCAGTATTTTATCCAAAATATATTCCCTGTCCTGACTCCGCTAGCATTTGATCCTGGACATCCGTTTCCACACATCTCCAACCTCAGTCTGAACCTGGCAGCCTTAATCAAGGATACTAAAGGTGAAGAACGTTTTGCCCGCCTGAAAGTACCAGACAGTCTGCCGCAACTGGTTCCGCTTGATCGTGCAATAACAAGGAGCCCAAGGACAGAGGAAACAAGTAGATCACAGTCGTTCATGTGGCTGGATGACCTCATTTCTGCAAATCTTGACGCACTCTTCCCTGGCATGTCGGTAGTTGAATCGCATCCGTTTCAAGTCACTCGCGACGCTGAAGTTGAAATTCAGGAATGGGAAGCCGAAGACCTGCTGGAGACGACTGAAGAAGGTATTCGGCAACGTCGTTTTGGCGACGTAGTCAGACTGGTAGTCGATCTCACCATGCCCACCCGCTTGCTGGAGATACTGGTATCCAATCTAGAGATTGGTCCCGAAGACGTATACAGGCTCGAAGGCAGGTTGCCTTTAAGCAGCCTCAAGTGTGTTTATGCCATCGATCGCCCCGACCTCAAAGATCTTCCTTTTCTGCCTAACATACCGACTGCACTAAACCCGGACACTCAAGATGAGGACACCTTTGCCGCCATCAGGCGCAGAGATATTTTAGTGCACCACCCTTTCGATTCGTTTCAACCTGTAGTCAATTTCTTAAACCTGGCCGCCCGGGATCCTCATGTACTGGCCATCAAGATGACTCTTTATCGAGTCGGCAATAAATCACCAGTGGTGGAGGCGTTGCTCGCAGCAATGGAGAACGGCAAACAAGTTGCTGTTCTTGTTGAGCTTAAAGCCAGGTTTGACGAGGAAAGTAATATTGAGTGGGCAAAGGCGCTTGAACGTGAAGGCGTGCATGTCGTCTACGGTCTGATCGGCTTGAAGATCCACTCCAAAGTTGCCCTTGTTGTACGTCGGGAAGGCGAAGCAATCAGACGTTATGTACATCTTGCCACCGGCAACTACAACCCTGTAACTGCACATCTTTATACAGATCTGGGGTTGTTTACTTGCAACGAAGAGATCGGTTCTGATGTCACTGACCTTTTCAATTATTTGACCGGCTATTCCGCCAAGAAAGACTATCGCAAGCTGTTGGTCTCCCCAATCAATATGCAGGACCGCTTCGAATCCTTAATTAGGCGCGAGATAGAGCACCAGCGTGCCGGTCGCGGCGGGCATCTTATTTTTAAAATGAATGCACTTGTTGAGGAGTGGTGCATCCGCCTGCTGTACGAAGCATCTCAAGCCGGTGTCCGGATCGATCTTTTAGTGCGCAGCATCTGCTGCCTTCGCCCTGGTTTACCAGGCATAAGCGAAAACATTAAAGTTACAAGTATTGTAGGACGTTTTCTTGAGCACAGCCGCATCTTTTACTTCCGCAACGCCGGCAATGAAGAGATATACGCCGGCAGCGCAGATATGATGCCGCGCAACCTTTACAGGCGCGTTGAAGTTATATTCCCAATTGAAGATCCACGATTATTGCGCTTTGTGCGTGACGAGCTACTGGAGAGTTATCTGTCCGACTGCGTCAAAGCACGTTATATGCAGCCGGATGGAAGATATGTACGTTGCCAGCACGAACACACCGAGCAATGTATCAATGCTCAGCAGCAGTTCTTAGCCCGCAAATCGCCTCTGGAGCGGAGCAGTTAGGCAGGAGGAATCCTTACTCCTCTCCTGCCAAGATAACTCGAGCACGCTCGAGCTCCTTCTTCTGCTCTTTGGTAACTTTCGGATAGCTCAGTGACAACTCCTTGAGTTTCCTGTAGATGAAATAGCCGACGGCCAGCCGTGTGAACGGCTTATGATCGGCAGGAATGATGTGCCATGGTGCCCATTTTGTGCTTGTATGATTAAAGCAATCCTCATAGGCGGACATGTAATCGCCCCAGCAGCCTCGCTCGCTGGCATCACTGCTCGAAAACTTCCAGTTCTTTTCAGGCAGATCGATTCTTTCTAAGAAACGCCTTTTCTGCTCCTCTTTTGAGACATTCAAAAAGAACTTGAGAATAATGATGCCGTTGTTGCTTAAGTACTCTTCAAAGTTATTGATCTCTTGAAAACGGCGCTTCCAGATATTCTTCCCAATCGATTCCGGTGGCAGCTGCTGTTTCCCCAAAATCTTCGGGTGCACTCTTGTAATCAGCACCTCTTCATAATAGGAGCGGTTGAAGATACCTATCTTCCCTCGTTCCGGCAGTGCTCGTGCACAGCGCCAAAGATAATCATGATTGAGCTCTTCTGCAGATGGTGCCTTAAAGCTCACAACATGGCAGCCCTGGGGATTAACTCCAGACATTACATGCTTGATAGTGCCATCCTTTCCGGCTGCATCCATAGCTTGCAGAACAATTAGAACAGCATGCGTCTTCTGAGCAAATAGCCTGTCTTGCTGCTCTGCCAGCAGTTTAATACCATCTTCCAGCGCCTCGGCAGCCTCTTCTTTAGAAAGTGACTTGAGACGGAACGACGGATCATAATCTTTCTTCAGCAAAATCTTAGTGTCATGAGGAACTATGAATTTGTGCATAATTTCATCAATGCGTTTATCCACTAATTTGACCATGATCGTTTCCCTTCTCAGTAATTAAGACTTTGCCTCTGGTTGGTTAGCAACCTGATTGAAGTAGCAAACTGTGCTCTTAGACAGACTGCCAACTTCAGATTATGTCGGCTCTCCAGGGTCCAGCAGCGGACGGAAGCCGTTTGCAGCTCCTATTATTACAGAACCATTGTTGAGCAGAGTGTCAGTCAGATAGCCGCTCTGGTTAATAACTGATACTGATAGACCCAGCCAGTTTGGGACAGAGACGACAACAAGATTCTGTTTTGCCAGAGCCATACCATCACGCGCTATGCGAATACCTTTAGCAAGCCCTGTGAGTCCTTCTGCTGTGAGGACCACATCAGCTCGATAGCGGGCAACATCAGCACCGTGGCTGAGCGTCACTGCCACATCTGCCTGATCTAGCGCCAGCGAGTCAGCCATATCGTCACCAACGACAGCCACCTTGTGCCCCCTGCTCTGATAGTCTTTTACTATTTGCGCCATATCCTCCGGCAAAGTTCTGGCATGCACTGTATTTATACCAACACTGTCAGCCAGTCTCCTGGCGGTATCCTGTCGGCCACTTGTCATCACGGCAAGCTCATTCAATCCAAGCTCTTTGAGCTCGCCCACGACATCAGCCGCCTCTTCACGGACAGGATCTTGATAAGCAACGATACCGGCCAACTCGTCATCTATAGCGACACAGATTCGCAGGTCGCCTTTATGCATGCACTCTGCGAGATAATCATGAGCCGAAGAAAGATCAATTTTCCTCATCTGCATCAACCGAGTGCTGCCTACGAGCACTGAGTGACCTTCAACTTCTCCCGCTACACCCAGCCCGGGTATTATGTTTGATGCTGAGCGCGCAGGCACCGCAATTGATTGCGTGTGAGCATAGCTATAGATGGAATGGGCACCAAGATAGTTGTACCGTGCAAGAACAGCGGCCGACAGGCGGGCTGTCTCATTGACAGAAAAACCATTGCAAGCAAACACATCGGTAACAAACGGCTTCATTTGGGTCAGTGTACCGCTGCTAGCAAAGAGAATAACATCAACCTCAGAGAGACTCTCGAGTGCAGAAGCATTGCGCATGATGATGCCATGTTTACCGGCCCGGTACATTGAAGATAGCAACGCTGTTGGTATCGCTATTCTCACCCCTGTAACAAAGTCAAAACAGAGAATCTCTGCAGCCCGGTGCAAACTTCTTGTTGCCACCAGCATTAGTGCTGCACCAGCAATTGTTGGCCAAACTCGATCGTGAGCAGCGCGGAGAGCAAATTTGTGCAGGCGAGTCCGTTGAAACCAGCGGCGCTTCTGTTTCTCATGTATGTGATCGACCTGCTTCAGCAGAAGAATTGGCTTATACTCGATATAAAGTTTGCCGAAGGTGAGCAGTGTATCAGCCACCACACTGTCACCCACACCAACATCCTTAGGAACAAACTCCTGCTGCAGACTGGAAGGCACAACAGTGCCCGCTCCTGCAACCACAGTCCCGGCTGTAGCGATTAGTTCACCAGGATAAACAACCACCCGATCACCAGGGTGCAGCTCTGACAGCGGCACCCGTACCCGGTGATCTCCTTGCACAAGCCAGGCCGACTTTTTAGACAGCGCAAGCTGGTGACTGATCATCTGCTGACAAGCAAGTGTGACTCGATCACGCATCAGCTCGCCAAGCCCAATCAAAAAGCTGGTTAAAGCAGCCGGTAAGAAGCTGCCTTCCATCAAGAAGAGGACGCAAGTAGCCGAATCGAGAGCATCGCCGCTCAGTCGCCTTTCATCCAGCAAGGTCTGCAGCGCCCGGTTAATAATTGGCAACAGGCACAGCGACAGAGCAGTTCTGGTGAGAAATAAAGGCGGCTGGAGAAAGGTTAAAGCCAGAGAAACTGCTCCCAGAAGACACTGCACCTTCGGCGGCATTAGAGCTTCAAATGCGAAAGTACCATGTTTAAGAGCAGCCAGCGGAGCTGGCAGAGCTGCTGGAACATGGTTTAACTGTTCGATTCGCTTGACAGAGCTGAGTTCTAGGGCAGACAACCAGGGCAGCGGGTCAAACTGTTGCGAGTCGAAAGAGATAGTAACCGAGGCGCAATCGGCATTAGCGCTAGCTGCACAGACACCTTCTTGTGAACTGAGAAGGTTTTCCAACCCGGCAGCTAGCGACGCATCAAGATAGATCTCATGCAGACGCAGCCGTACCCTGCCGGGGATGCTATGAATAATTTGGTATTGAAGTTCACTCAAGAGATTACCTGCCCCATTCCATTTGTGATGTTATTTTAAGGCGCAACTGCCTTAAAGAGTAATCTTCTTCTTGTGACTCAACGATGGAATCAGGGCAGTCAAGCGCCACCAAACCGCACTGGTACTGTTCATCGTTGTCAATGGGACCGATAGAAGGAGTGAAAATTTTCTCATTGTCGCGCTCAACACCAGGGCAGCTGGTAGGTCCGGTTGAGAGAGTTCCTGACGCCCACAAAGACGGTAGCTCTTATACCAGGAGCGCTGCGCCGACAGGCTCAGTCAGCACAGAAAGGTCACTGAGACAACCACAGATAGTGGACTGCCCACTTCTGTCAAAGTCAGTTTTTGTTACTGCGCACCGAGAAGAATGCGATTGTGCAAAGCTGCCGGATCTGTGCAAACAAGAGTCCACAAGCTGGCTTTGCTATCCCTATCTTTTAGTACTAGTAAATGGATCTTGCCCCAAAGATTGAGGTTCTCCAACAAACACAAGAGCACCTGTGAAGGTCTGGCATGGACTCCTTTATAAGCTACCAGGCTCCACTGCTATAATCTCCTGACCAGCATGCAAGCCTACAAATGGAAATAACGATGGATCCTTCACAATTAATCCCTTCTTACCAGCCGTTACCTTTTCCACTGCCAGTGTGGCTTTCACAAACACTCCTTGTCATCGGTTTGTACCTGCATGCACTGCCAATGAACGTAGTTCTGGGTGGAGGCTTCATAAGCGCTGCTCTGTTGGCTGCTAGCAGAAGAGATAAAAGCTCCTACTGCTGGCGTGCCGGGCAGGCCCTGGCTTCTTCTCTGCCTCTGTTTATCTCATTTGCAATCACCCAGGGCATTGTCCCGCTGCTCTTTGTACAGCTGCTTTACGGTCCAGCTTTTTACACTTCATCAATTTTGCTGGCAGTTCCCTGGCTGGCTCTCGTATTTATACTTTTGTTCTCTTACTACCTTTCTTATCTGGTTGTTTACCGCTTCTTAAAAAAAGAAGGAGGCGGCAACCTAGCACCACTTATATCCCTCACGCTCCTTGTCATGAGCATAGGTTTTGCTGCTATCGGTTTCACTTTTTCCAACAATATGACCCTGATGCTTACTCCCGACAAGTGGGCTGCTATCTATCAGTCCAACCCTTACGGATTACATCTCAATTGGCAAGAACCACAACTGCTGCCACGCTTTCTGCACTTTTTTGTTGCTTCATTTGCAGTGGCTGGGATGACTCTTGGCTGTTTTGGTTTATATCTGCTCAGACGCTCGCAAGAGTTCGGGCGTTGGCTAATCCGCACAGGATCGCGATTGTTTGTTTGTTTTACCATGGTAAATGTTGGCGTAGGGCTCTGGTTCTTCTTCGGCGGCATTCCAGCCAGATTTGCGCATTACTTTGCCGGTGGCGATCTTCAGGCTACCTATATGTTTGTAGCCTCGCTAGCACTGGCAGCAATATCAGTAATATGTGCACTGATATCGTCGATAAACAGCAGCAAGCCAGCTTTTCTCTCCTCTTTGGTCAGTACACTGGCCTTGATCTTTGCCATGATTGTCAATCGCCACAATCTGCGCCTGTTCTACCTTCAGCCGTATCTGAGACCGGAAACAGTGCCGGTCGTGGCACAAACATGGTTGCTTGGCATCTTCTTTGTATCTGCTGTCGCGTTAATCGCTTTCCTGTTCTGGCTGGGGCATCTTGTCTGGTCTGCATGGAGCAAAGACGCCTCTGTAATCGATGAAAGTTCTACTGCTTAAGTGAGTGTGCAATGACAGACAAAGAACAGCAGCATCCCTTATCCAGCCTGTCCAGCTGTGAATCTGGCAAGAATCCTTGCCAATCCTGCCGCTGTACAGAAACTTCGTCAAACAAGGTAGGACGATGGCAGTTTATGCGCACAGCTCTTGGCACAGTAGCTGTCTTGTGGGGTGGCGTGGCACTTTATCCAATCTACCGTTACCTGGCGCCCAGACCGGACACATCTGATGATGAGACTCAAGTCACCAGTGTCGAGGTTTGCAAATTGTCTGAGCTTCCAAAAAACTCGGGCAAGAACTTCCGCTTTGGCTCCTTCCCGGCTCTTCTTATTCATACAGAAGATGATGGACTACATGCATTCAAAGCTGTGTGCACCCACCTGGGTTGCACTGTGCAGTACCGCGGAGACATTCAGCGCATTTTCTGTGCCTGCCACGGTGGGCAGTACGATCCCACTACAGGCAAAAATATTGCTGGTCCACCGCCTAAGCCGCTCGACAGCCTCAAGGTAGCAGTGGTCAACGACCAAGTAGTTGTTTCACGAGCATAATGCTGAGGAGTCCCAGTGGCTGCTGAATTACAACAAGAGAACAAACTGGCAAAGCTGATTGGCAACTTCCTTGTATCACGCCTGTCATTAGCTGACTTGCAACATCTGGCAGCAAAGAAGAAAGTTCCTGTGCACAAGCACTCCCTCTGGTATTACATGGGCGGCATTACCATGATTTATTTTGCCGTCCAGGTTGTCACAGGCATATTGCTTATGGTCTACTATGTGCCAGAAATCAATGCAGCACACGCGAGCATTCTCAAAATAAATTCCCAGATTGACTTTGGTTGGTTTATCCGCTCACTGCACAGCTGGGGCTCCACTTTGATGATCCTGTCTGCTGCCGTGCATCTCTTTAGCAGCTTTTTTATGCGAGCCTATCGTCAACCCCGCGAAATCACTTGGTGGGCCGGGCTTGTTCTCATGATCTTGTGTCTGGCTTTCGGTTTTACCGGTTACCTTTTGCCCTGGGACGACTTATCCTTTTTTGCCACTAAAGTAGGGCTAGACATCACAGCAAAGGCGCCGCTAGTAGGTGGCTTACTTGGCCCGCTGCTCAAGGGTGGCAATATGATTTCGCAAGCAACTATCTCACGCTTTTTCGGTATACATGTAGCAATCCTGCCGTTGACATTAATCTCATTGTTGGCAGTACACCTTATGCTTGTGCAAAGTCACGGCATGTCTGAACCTGCTGCATTTGCAGACACCCCGCCAGAGAAGCGGCGTTATGAACCGTTCTTCCCTGATTTCTTCTTCAAGGATATGCTTGTCTGGATCCTGGCACTCAATGTCCTGTTCGTTCTTGTCGTGCTCTTTCCGTGGGGAGTCGGACCGGAGGCAAATCCTTTTGCTCCTGCTCCAATCGGCATCAAACCTGAGTGGTATTTTTTGGGTGCATTCCAGTTTCTCAAACTGATACCACCTATGGTCGGTCCTATTGAAGGAGAACTCTTTGGCATACTGGCCATGTCGCTTGTCGGGCTGGGATTTTTAATAATGCCGTTTATTGACAACGGCTCACAACGTAGGCGCGCTCTGCTTGCCACTATATATGGTGTTGCAGTCGTACTCGGACTCATATTTCTCAGTATCTGGGGGGCACTATCATGAATTATCCGGTCTGGGTAGTGCCATATCTTGGTGGCTCGTGGGTGATCGGCATCATAGCCATCATTCACATTTTCATCTCTCATTTTGCTGTCGGTTGTGGAGCTTTTTTTGCTCTTGCCGAAGAACTTGCTTACCGCCGCGGCGATGAGCGCATCTATGCGTTCTTGAAACAGCACTCACGTTTTTTTGTGCTCGTAACTACAGTGGCTGGCGCAGTAACTGGTGTAGGTATCTGGTTTGCAGTCTCACTTGTCGGACCTGACGGAATCGCTTCTTTAATCCAGTGCTTTTCTCTGGCCTGGGCAGAAGAGTATCTGTTCTTCGTCGCTGAGCTGGCAACTGCTTTTGCTTACTACTACACCTGGAACAAGATCTCTCGCCAGAAGCATCTTCTTCTAGCACGTCTTTATATGATTTTTTCCATTGCCACTCTCGTGATTATCAACGGCATGTTGACTTTTATGCTCACACCCGGGAAGTGGTTGACAAGTCACAACTGGGTTGACGGTTTCTTTAACCCTACTTACTGTCCGTCACTAATTATCCGCCTCCTTATTATGTTTGCTCTGGCAGGCATGTATGCTCTTGTCACTTCATCACGCATTGCAGAACCCAAGTTTCGCACTTTTATGGTCAGGTATTGTGCCAAGTGGTTGTTACCTGTATTCGTAATCGGACCGGTAGTAGGCTTCTGGTATTTGACACAGATACCACAAGCTACCATGCATACAATTTTTACAGGCATCCAATCATCCGGTGTCGGCAATTTTTCCATCCTGGCAAGGGCTCTTTATCTAAGTTTGATCCTGTCTGGAACTATTATTCTTTTTAACTTTTTCGGGCCTTACTTGAATCCTCGCGGTTTTACCTTCCGCATCGCTCTGCTGTTCCTGGTCTGTGGTTTAGCAGTTACCGGTACTACTGAGTGGATGAGAGAGCTGCTGCGCAAGCCTTATATTGTTTATGGATATCTCTATTCGAACGGGATGCACACAGATGAGCTGCCAGCCAAAGTCGACGCAAGCTTCCTTAAAAAGGGAAGATGGGCTACTGCAATGGCTACTCCTGATATGCCCCCGGTAGCCAAAGGTGAGCTACTCTTTCGCTACGAATGCATGTCATGCCATACTGTACGAGGTTATCGCAGCATGAAGACATTGCTCGGACCAAGAGATGAAGATGCTCTGGTCGGCTTCTTGCAGCTGCTGCGCATGCGAGACCGGAGCGTCAATCCATACTCAGGAATCATGCCACCGCTTGTTGCCAGCGATGACGAGTTGCAGTGTCTGTCCAAATATCTGGCCACTATCAATCAGAAAGAACGTGCCCAGGCAATCAGCATGTCGCATTAACAGCCAGACGGTTGGTAAGCACAGCTCGGGTCGGTTGCCAGGTAGTCGCCCGTAGTAGCAAAGGCACGCGAGCGCGAGCCACCACAAATAGAGCGATATTCGCAAATTCCACAACGTCCGGAAAGCAGGTCCGGATTACGCAGTCTGATAAAGAGTTCGCAGTGTTGATAAATATCAGCAACACTATCTGTTCTGACATTTCCTGCTTTGATAGGGAGAAAGCCTGAGGGAAAGATGTCGCCTACATGAGAGATGAACATGAAGCCATTGCCTGAATTGACAGCCCTGGGAGACAAGCCGATAGTGCCGCCTGGTCCGTGGGCACGTCTCAGGAGGTGAGGCATCTGCTCTACTCTGTGGTGCTTATCGACGTGAGAGCTGCCTTCCTGCTGTGCGACATAGCGGCGATAGTGCTGTGCTTCTGTTACCTTAACTACAAAAGATGAGCGCTTCTGCACCTGGTAAATAAGCTCAAAAGTCTCTTCATACTGCTGGGCTGTAAGCCCCTCAACTTCAGCACCCCGTCCTGTCGGAACCAGGAAGAAGAGCTCCCAGAATACAGCCCCCAACCGACCGACCAACTGTGACATCTCGCCGAGAAAAGGTAAGCTTGAAAGGAGAATAGTAGTGTTAATCTGGAGAGGAAGCTCATATTTGTGGGCCCAACTGGCAGCCTGAATGGTTTTTGCAAAAGCTCCCGGCACGCCACGGAACTGGTCATGCAGTTTTGCGTCAGGGAAATCCAGGCTGAGTGCCATCTGGTCTAGCCCGGACTCCTTCAACTCTCTGACAGCCTGCTCAGTAAGCAGCTCAGTAGCAGCCGGAATAGTTGCCATTCGCAGCCCTAACTGCTTTCCATGACTGATGAGCCGGCACAGATCTGCGCGCCGCATTGGGTTGCCTCCGCTTAACACTACAATAGGCGTCCCCAACTCTGCAATATCTGCAAGCAGCTGCTCACCCTCTAAGGTTGTCAGTTCGTCAGAGTGTCTCTCCAACTGAGCTGATGCTCGGCAATGGCGGCATGCCAGCTCGCAAGACTGAGTAGTTTCCCAGATCACCAGCAGCGGTTTTTGTGCAAAGTCTATTGACTGTTTATCCATTTAAATAAAGTCACTGCAGGCAAGCCGATATCCAATATTGTTCCAGAATTCTATGAGTCAGTGCAAACCTGGAACTCACTAAAAGGAAGATACCAAGTTCCAGCATTAACTGTCCACTTCTGCCTGGCAGCGCGCTACATATATAAGGTATCGGCAGCCAACCCAGCTACCCCAGACCTGTGATTGCTACCGAAGAGCGAGAGAGCGTCCTCCCATGAAGTCAGCCGCTCCCGCTTGAGCTGCCGACAGGTCTGCAAACATCGTGTTGGGTCCAGATGCTACAGCCTTGAGCCGGCAAGCTTTATCCTGCACACTCATCCTGGAGCGACTCTGTATTTTGCCTGTCCGGCATCGAGACAAGTGAGCTTTCACCATTGAGTTTTGTAATCGTCCTGAGAGCACGTGCAGAGACATAAGGATTTGCATCTTCGCAAAGCTTGGTCAGCAGTACTACACCGGCAGCAGGATTTTCAGCTATGCGATAGCGCACGTCAACATCATCATCACGCAGCAGTTGATGCATGACTGCCAGCGGGCAACATGGATTCTCCACAACTGCGGACCGAACATCTGAAGAGGGATGCAAAGCCAACTCAATCAATGTTGCCGGCGGGGTGCGCGGATTTTCTGCTATCCGCTCAAGCACGGCTTCAACCTCGGTTGCTGCCATGCTTGCAAGGATATGAGGCGGTGTATTTGGATTGGTAACAATCAACCGTTTAATAAAATTGGATCTGTCTTGTTCACTGACCGCACTCTTATCGATCCAATCCAGCTGTTCCTTAATCCAACTCCATTCATCCACTTTATTCGCTGACCTATTTTGACTGACAGACAACTTAATATACAAAAGAAAAAACACCATCTCTGCTACATATGCTGAGAAGCCAAATCACCATGTCGACAAGAAACTTTGGGTCTGGTTGGAATATTGAGAGCATGAAACTGATGCACAATTTCGGATGCCTTCAAACGTTCATGCTCATCTTGAACATTTATGGCAACCAGTATTTTACCTTCAAGAATAAGAGCCTCAAAAATCATGGCGTCATATTCCGGTACGTCAAAACTCACCAGGGCATCCGTAAGACCTTTGAGAGTTTCGCGCACGCTTGAGCTATCAAAGACATCCCTGAGCGGTCCAGCCACAATGAAGGAGCCGACAGTGGGAATAGTCAAAGCTGCTGGACTGTCAATCCACCCGATCTGCTTCTGAAGGCGTGTAACAAGACTGGTCGACTGATGGGTTGAACGGCTTGAACGCAAAGAGCCTGCACTGTCTATATTCTGATCGAACCAACCAACCACTGAAAGCGCTCCTGGTTCGAAGCCTTCTCCTCTTAAGTACAAAAGGACATCAGTTGCACTGTTGGAGCTTTCAAAAACTCCTACAATCGTTGTGGTATACATCGACAACAACTCCAATTTTAGAACTAATCAAAAACTGAACCTCATCCATCTTCTCACTTTTTAGATTACTAGCTTCTTGTGCAAAGCGTGTGCAAGCAGGCTACTGACCGTGTAAATTTTTTAGCTTAAGCGCTCACATCAAGTTTATAACCGGTACCATGCGCTGTAGCAATAAGCGACCTCTGTCCAGGCATATCAATCTTTCTGCGCAACATGCGGATGTATGAGCGCACTGTATCAAGCGATGTTGAAGAGTTTGAGGTCCACACCCGTTCCATCAAAGCCTCGGCAGTGAAAGCATGGCTGGGATGGCGAACCAGTAGCTCCAGGATGCTCATCTCTCTTGGAGTGAGATGCAGCTGGACCCCACTTCTAGTTATCTGGTGCGTTTGCAGATTGAGGGTGAGTGGACCAGCCTCGATAACATTGGTCGATTTGTCTGAAGTTCTACGAATCAGCGCTCTAATGCGAGCCGACAGCTCCTTAAATTCAAACGGCTTAACAAGATAATCATCTGCACCGGTGTCAAGCCCTGCTGCCTTGTCATCTACCGACCCTCTGCCGGTGAGGATAATAATTGGTGTAGAGCCACCTCTATCCCGGTATTGGTGACAGACTTCCAGTCCAGACAGTCCAGGCAGGCTCAGATCGAGAACAACCAAATCGTACTGGGAAACGCGCAAGCGATGGAGTGCTTCCAGCCCGTTGCCAACTACTTCTACCACATGCAATTCGTGAGTGAGCCAGTCCTCAAGTGCAGAAGAGAGCGGCACATAATCCTCGACAACCAGCAGTTTAGCCATTAATACCACCTCCCTGCGAGCAGGACAAAAGGTATGCCTCTATCTGTTGCAAGAAAGTTCTCGGATTAATCGGTTTGGATATGTACCCATCAAAGCCACACTCCAGGATTCTTTCTCTGTCGCCAACCATAGCTAAGGCTGTGACCGCCACAAGCGGAATGCGACACAAAACTGGGTTGTCTTTCAACTGTTTGCAGATTTCAAATCCACTCAATCTGGACAACTGCAGGTCGCAGACGATTAAATCAGGCATATTCTGCAAGGCACCATCCAGTCCTTCTTGTCCATCGTGTGCAGTGAGCAACTGGTAATGCCCAGGCTCAAGAAGACATGTCATAACTTCAAGATTGTCCAGATTATCTTCAATTAGGAGAATTTTCATGCCCATTGCCTATACCTGCATGTTGTTTGGGGATGGACAGGGTGAAACAACTCCCTTTCTCATACTCACTTTTCCACTCGATATGTCCGTCTACCAGCTCTGAAAGTCGTTTGCTCAAATACAGACCGAGCCCTGTTCCTTCAGTTGGAGCAGAATCCTCGGTGCGCTCAAACGGTCCAAAGAGTCGGCTTTGGTCCTCCGGTCGAATTCCTATGCCAGAATCGGATACAGTGAAATCAGTAAGTACTTTGCCATTGCTCTGCCGTTCAGACATGTTGAGTTGAACAAATCCAGCCTGCGTATACTTAATTGCATTACTAACAAGGTTAATAAGAACCTGTTTTACCAAGCGCTGATCAGTACTTACCTGAATGCCATGTTCAGGTACACTAAGTTTAAAATCAAGTCCCTTCTTTTCGGCCAGCGGGCGTAATGAATCAGCCACTTCTTCAATCAATGAACGTGCGTCAACATCTTCAATTTTGAGTTGCACCTTGCCTGATTCAATTTTAGACAGATCAAGCAAATCATTAATCAACTCATGTAGATGGTGAGCGCTGGTTTCTATGCTCTGCAGCTGCTTCTCTTGCTTTAGCGAGAGGGGTCCTGATAGCCGCATAAGGAGGATTCCAGTAAAGCCAATAATAGCGTTGAGCGGTGTGCGCAGCTCATGGCTGATGGTGGCCAGAAAACGATCTTTCGTACGAATGGCTTTGGCCAGTTCCCTGTTTTTTTCAATCAACTCGCGCTGTAACAGCTTGCGTTCTGTAATGTCGCGCACTATTACAGACACACCGGCTATATTGCCGGCCACATTGTTTACTGGTGAAATTGATACTGAGACATCGATCAGGCTCCCGTCTTTTCTCACCCTTCCAGTTTCAAACGTGGGAACGCGTTCGCCACACCTGGCTTTATCCATATTCCGCGAAAATGTGTCGCACAGCTCCTGAGGTATCAGTTTTAGAAAGCTTTGCCCTTCAATCTCGTTAGCCGTGTAGCCATAGATGCGCTCAGCACCAGGGTTCCAGGTTGTAATCACACCATCGAGAGTAGAGCCGACTATGCCATCAGTTGAAGACTCCACAATATTAGCCAGTTCAGATCGTGCTTCCCAGTGTTTTCGCTGCGAAATATCTTTGACAAAACAATAAAAACCAGCATATTGCTTGTACTTGTCGAAAGCCTTAATCAGGTCCAGCTGAACATGCAGAACCGATCCGTCCTTGCGTACTGCGCGCGCTTCTCCGGCAGCCTTCTCTGCAGTGACCATAAACTGGTGAACTGCCATCACCTGTTCATGATCTTCAGGGTGAATTGTTTTCAGCCAGAGCTGTCCCAATAGTTCGTCAGGAGAATACCCTAACATTGCCGCCAGGAGGTTGTTAACTGACTGATACTGCCCGTCTAAATCCAGGCGAGAGATCCCCTCGATGGCGTTCTCCAGCACTCCATTGAGCTCACGCAAGTTTTCTGCTTCCACTTTATGCACATTTAGCATCTTAAAAAAATGGACAAAAACAGCAACTTTGTCCCGCAGAGTTTCAGCATTAAACGGTTTAGCAAGTACTTCGATTGGACCTCCAGACTGTCCGGCAGCTGGGTCAGGCACAACGCCATCTCCTGCCGAAAGAAGAATGATAGGGATATTGCGCAACTGCTCCTGATCCCTTATCAGTCCTGCCATCACTGCTCCATCAAGCCCTGGCAGGTCGACATCCAGGAGAATGACAGCAAAATCCTCTTGCAGCAATTGTTTCAAAGCCTCTGTAGCTGTCCGAGCTTCAATCAGGTCGCATCCCAGCGGCGCCAATGCTGTCTCCAGCGCCAGCAAGTTGGCTGGCTCGCCAGCCAACACCAAGATGGCAACTTTCTCCTCATGATCCACTACGGTCTCTCCGGAAGATCTCTTCATCGCATCTCAATGCGGGTATACGGTAGGGTGGCAATTGTCTAAGTTGACAGATAGACAACGGGTGCCTTAGTGCATCCTGGTCCGACTGACAGTTTGGACTCCTCCTCGCCCTGCTGGGCACAGCACACTCCTCATTTCAACAGCACTGAGCTTTGCCTCAGCGGAGCGCCATAGACCATACAAGGATTACCATGACCATAAAGTTGCTTTTGTAGTTCTAAACAAGAAAGACTTCCCCGAGCAGACAATTGGGGGTAAGACCCTTAGAGGTGAACCGATTTCAGGCTTTTCGCAAATTTAATTTGTTGTCTCCCCCCAAACAGATATCAATCAGGATGCCGGCTGGTTTGAGCTTCAATTCTAAGCATATCTTTAAAACCTCTAATAAACATGTCATGATAACCAATAAGGGAGTATGTGTTTCCCTGCATCGACAGCTGCCGGATATGCAGTAATTCATTACTGGTTAAGACTTCCCTATCCAAATTAAGTGCCGGATCTGCGGAGCCCGGACACCAACCGACATGCACTCCTAAACCAGGCACCCTCTTGTCAGCAGCCAAGCACACAGCTATACGTAGCAACTACAGCCATATTCGCTGTCTGCACATAAGCCGTTGTTACAGAGCAGAAGATCGGGCACAACCACGTTCTTGCTTGGGCTAAAGCCATGCTATCCTGATTTAGTCGCAGGCAACAATCAAACGTTGCAAAGAGCCCGGGCGAGTGGCGGAATGGCAGACGCGCTAGACTTAGGATCTAGTCTTTCACAAGGTAAGGGTTCAAGTCCCTTCTCGCCCACCATCTAATTCTCCGCCGCAAGGCGGTTTTCTTTTTGGGGTAGACAGGCAAATCTGGATTACTTATGAGTTACCATCCAGATAAAAATGTGGACTACCTTAAATGGCGTTGCTAATCAAGCCACGCGACAACTTGTTACGGCAGTCGGCAGCTTCGGCGCTCCGACATATCTTAAGTGGTTAGCGGGTTCTGCCAGGCGGGTCAATGCAAGTGCTCTGATGGCGAGGAAATTCCTCCAAAGCACGTAGAAACCTGTAGTGCTCATGCTGCGTCTTGATTGGAAACCGTTGCACGAAGTACACCCTTGAGTTGAGTGCTCACGCGCGGGAAGATGGGCTAGTCTCAGTTCATTAGGTTGGCTGAAAGTGGTTTTGTCTTTGAGCCAACCAGCGGTCCGGAAGGAAGTCGTCAATTTGAG